>NZ_JBBIAB010000004.1:300000-380339 GCF_039634785.1 Tistrella mobilis
ATGATCATGTCCCGCGCCCGGTCGACGATCGAGACATAGCCGGCCGCGTCCATGAACCCCAGATCGCCGGTGCGGTGCCAGTCGCCGAAACGGTGTTCGGCCGTCAGCTCCGGCCGGCCGTCATAGCCGGGGGTGACCAGGCTGCCGCGGAAGCAGATCTCGCCGGTCTCGCCGCGCGGCAGTTCCCGTCCCCCGGGGTCGCGGATCGAAACCTGAGACGCGATCCCCGGCCGGCCGGCGGAAACCAGGCGGGCATGATCCCCGGCATCCAGCGCCGCCACATGTTCGGCCGCGCTCATGAAGGTGCCCATCAGCGGGATTTCGGCCTGGCCATAGCCCTGGACCAGAACCGGGCCGAACAGGGCCATCGCCTCGGCCAGCTTGTCGGGTGCCATGGGGGCCGCGGAATAGATCAGATAGCGCAGCGACGACAGGTCGTGGCCATGGGTCGACCGGTCGGCCAGAATCATATAGACGACCGTCGGCGGCAGAAAGAGATGTGTCACGCGATAGCGTTCGATCGCATCCATGATCACCACGGGATCGGCCTTGGGCAGGATCACGGTGGTGGCCCCGCCGGCCGTCAGCGGCAGCGCGATCACGCCCGCGGCATGGGTCATGGGTGCCGCCACCAGATGCACCGGCCGTTCGCCTTCGGGCATGGGCATATGCGCCCAGATCGACAGGGTCAGGGCCTCCCACATCCGGTCGGTCCAGACCACGCCCTTCGGCCGGCCGGTGGTGCCGCCGGTCGACAGGATCGCCGACACCCGGTCGGGATCATGCACCGGGTCGGGCGCCGGCGGCGGCGGGGCCGCGATCAGCGCCGCCGCCCGTGCCAGCTGCAACGGCCGCGCGGGCGGTTCCGGCGGATCGCCGGCCCCCAGCAGCAGCACCGCCCCGATCCCCGGCGCCGCATCCAGGATCTCGGGCAGGTCGGGCAGGAAGGCATCGGCGATCACCAGCACGCCCACCCGCGCCTGGTTCATGATGAACAGATTTTCAGCCAGGGCGTTGCGGGCATTGATCGGCACCCAGACCACGCCGGCCCGCATGCAGGCCAGCACGGCGGCAAAGCCCATGGCGGCATTGGGGGAATAGACGGCCACCCGCAGCTGCCCCGCCCCATCGACCGGCAGCCCCGCCAGCCAGCCGGCCAGCGCCTCGACCCTGGCGTTCAGGTCCCGATAATCGAGCGGCGACCCGCCACTTCCCACATCGATCGCGGCGACGGCATCGGGGGCCAGCTGCAGGCCGCGCAGGAACGGGTCGATCGGACGCATCGCTTCACCCCATGGTCGATGGCAGCCACAGCACGATGCCGGGCGCCAGGCAGATCAGGAACACGCGCACCAGATCGGCCGCGACGAAGGGGGCGACGCCGCGATAGATGGTGGCAAGGCCGACATCGCGGGCGATGGTGTTCAGCACCAGCACGTTCAATCCGTAAGGCGGGGTGATCAGCCCGATCTCCACCGTCATGGTCACCACCACGCCGAACCAGATCGGGTCGAAGCCCAGCGCCACCGCCACCGGATAGGTGATCGGCACGGTGAGCACGATCATCGCCAGCGTGTCGAGAACGCAGCCGAGCAGGAAATACCCGGCCAGCATCGCCGCCATCACCCCCCAGGGCGACAGCCCGGTTTCGGTCAGGGCCTGAACCAGCAGCTGGGGCGCCCGGGTCAGGGCCAGGAAATAGCCGAAGACCAGCGCGCCGATCAGCACGACCATCACCGAGGCGGCACTGCGGGCGGCCTCGGTCAGGGCACCGCCCACGGCCGCCAGCGTCAGCCGGCCGCGGATCAGCCCCACCGCCGCCACCGCCAGCGCGCCCATCGCACCGGCTTCGCCAGGGGCAAAGACACCCAGATACAGCCCGCCGATGATGCCGAGAAAGATCGCGGCCACGGCCCAGAGCCCGCGCAGGCTGGCGAAGCGTTCGGCCCGGCCGGCGGGCGCACCGCCGGGGGCGGCTTCCGGCCGGCGCCGGGCGATCAGGGTCACCGTCAGCGCATAAAGCGCCACGGCCAGCACGCCGGGCACCAGGCCCGCCACGAACAGCCGGCCGATATCCTGTTCCGTCAACAGCCCGTACAGGGCCAGCACCAATGAGGGCGGGATCAGAATGCCGAGCGTGCCGCCGGCGGCCACCGTGCCGGCCGCAAAGCCGGGCGCATAGCCCCGGGCCCGCATTTCGGGCAGGGCCACCCGCGCCATGGCGGCGGTCGAGGCGACCGACGAGCCGCAGATCCCGGCGAAACCGGCGCTGGCCAGAATGGTGGCGAGGCCGAGCCCGCCCCGCGCGCGCCCCGCCCAGGCATGGCCGGCCGTGTACAGCTCTCGCCCCAGCCCGGTGTGGTTGGCAAGCGCGCTCATCGCGATGAACATCGGGATCAGCAGCATGTCATAGCCGGTCAGCGTGCGCAGCGGCGACTGCACCGCCACCGCCGCCGCCGGGTTGAAGCCGATCAGCGCCGCAATGCCGCCCAGCCCGGCGATGAGCATGGCGAACCCCACCGGCACCCGCAGCAGGGCCAGCAGAAACAGGCCGCCGAAACCGCCGAGGGCGGCAATCCCGCCATCGATCATGTCTTCACGTCCCCCTCCACCGGGGCCAGCAGTCGCAGCAGGGCCAGCAGCGCCGCCACCACCAGCCCCGCCGCCATCACCAGATGGGCGGGCCAGAGCGGCAACTGCAGATCGGCCGTGGTTTCGCCCGAACGCAGCAGCAGATCGGTGCCGAGCACGCCGGACCGGGCGAGCAGCACGGCGCCGGCCAGCGCCCCCGCCCCGCCCAGAACCGCCACCACCGCCGCCAGCGGCCGCGGCAGGGCCCGGGCGACATCGATCCGGATCAACTCGTCGGCCGCGATGGCGGCGGCGATCCCCCAGCAGGCGGCGATGCCGCCGGTCAGCCGGACCAGATCGAAACCGTCGGGCACGGCATAGCCGAAAAGATAGCGGGCAAGGGCCGTCACCCCGCCCGCCACCACGGCAAGACCCAGTGCGGCAGCCGCCGCCCTGCCGGCGAAGCGCCCGGCGGCCGCCACCCCTCGTGTCAATGCCGCCTGCATCCGGTCAACGCCCGGCGGGCGACGGTGCCGCCGCGATCGCGGCCTCGAGATCCGCCAATGCCGCAGCGCCGTCGATGCCCTTGGCGGTGGCATCGGCGATCCACTGGGTCCGGAAGGGCTTGCCGGTTTCGGCCCAGAGCGCACGCTGCGCCGCATCGGGAGTGGTGAACACCTGGTTCGGCAGGCCGGCAAGCGTCGCCCGGCCGGCGCGTTCCCAATCGCCCCAGGCGGTGGACAGGCGCACGGCGTCAGCCACCGAGCAATGGGCGTCGACCGCCGCCCTGGCATCGCCGCTCAGGCCCTGATACCAGCGGGTATTGGCAAGGTAGAGCACCGGCACGCTGTAGAGCGGCAGATCCATATGGTTGTTCAGCACCTTGTCGAGCCCGAAGGAGACCAGGGTGCCGTAGGCGAGCGTCGCCGCATCGATCACGCCCCGTGCCGCCGCCTCGCGCGCTTCGGGCGCGCTGATCGACACGGCGGATGCGCCCATCGAGGCGAAGAGCCGGCCGACCAGGGCCGAACCGGGACGCAGCTTCATGCCCTCCACATCCTCGGGCACCGTCACCGGTTGGCGGCTGTGCAGAATGCCGGGTTCCTGAACGATGCCGAGGCAATAGGTGACCTCGGGCATTTCGCGGGGGGCGAGCGGCCGGTACCAGCTGTCGAAGGGGGCCGCCGCCTGTGCGGCCGAAGGCACCAGGAAGGGCAGTTCCAGCACCGACACGATCGGGAAGCGGCCGGGGGTGTAGCCCGGCACCACCAGCGCCAGATCGGCGATGCCGCTGGCGACCATGTCGTAATGATCGCGCGCCTTGCCCAGCTGTTCGGCCGGGAAGACCTGCACCTCGAGCGTGCCCTTCGAATCGGCGGTCACCGCCTTCGCCCAGTCTTCCACCCCCTGATGCAGCGCATGGGTGGTGGGCACCCAATGGGCGAAGCGCACCGCCTGCCCCGCCGCATCGGCCCGATCGCCCAGCCCCAGCAGCATCGACGCCACCGCCAGGCCACACGTCATCATCCGCCGCATCCGCCTGCGGCGGATGCCCGTTGCCGTTTCCGTCATCTGACCGTCCCCTCGCCCTGTCTGACGTGCCCGCCCGATGATGCGCTGCCCGGTACCCGTCTGCTGCGATCATACAGTCTTATGGTTGAATGGACCGGCACATCTCTTCTGTGAGGGTTATATCAGCACGTATGGTTTTTCAAGGGGTTTGATCATCGCGGGACAGGCGCATACCCCGGCAACAGAAAGGCCCGCCGGAGGCCGGCGGGCCGGTTGGAGATCTGCAACGATCCATGCCCGTCCTGGGCAGGGATCAGGCCCTTTCGGGAAGGGATCAGGCCCTAGGGGGCAGGATCAGGCGATGCGGCGCTCGCGGCCGCCGCGGCGCTGCGACAGCCGGGCCGCCAGCTGCCGGCGGGCGGTATCCATCGCATCGCGGACGACCTGCACCACATCGTCGGGGCCGGAGACGCGCGGGCGGATACGGGTCACCACGATATCCGGTCCGGGCACGGCCATTTCCACCCGCACCGTCAGGCCCTGCACGCGATCGTCGGGGGTTCGGTTCGCTGCCTCGATCACGATCTGGAGCTGCTCGATACGACCGCCCATGCGGTAGAGAAGCTCAGCCCGATCGTGTATCGCCGTCTCGATCGCCGGGGAACGGTCGAGGTTGCGGAAAGTGATGGTCGGCGAACCTTTGGTCATGATCGGTCTCCATCTGGATCAGGGCTGCAGCCGAGGCGCCGCAGCCTCTATTGATCCACTTGGGCGCCCTTCCCGCGCAGTTCACGTCTTGACAAAAACTTCTTCTGCGTTCCTGGCCGTTCCGGGCTGCGACCTCCCGCCGCAGCCCAAAAACGCAATTTAATTTCAATGAGATGCCAGGATCTTCAAACCCACGATGCCAGAGACGATCAGCAGGATGCAGGCCAGACGTGCCGCCGTTGCCGGTTCGCCCAGCACGAAGATGCCGAAGAGCACGGTGCCGACCGTGCCGATGCCGGTCCAGACCGCATAGGCGGTGCCGAGCGGCAGGCTGCGGAGCGCCAGGCCCAGCAGCACCACCGAGGCGGTCATCGCCCCGACGGTCAGCACCGAGGGCCAGAGCCGGGTGAAGCCATGGGTGTATTTGAGCCCGACCGCCCAGCCGATTTCGAACAGGCCGGCGATGACGAGAATGATCCAGGACATGCGCGGAGACCTCCCGCATTGATGCGCAGGGTCGTCCCCGCAGAGGCGCCGGAGCCGATATCCGGAGGCAAGCCGGATCCGGGCGGAAGGTCGTCCTTCCGCGGCGCGTCACGATGCCAACCCATATAGCCGCCGCAGACGCCTGCGTCCAGCACGTGGATGGCTGGCCCCGGCGGCCACGGAATGCCAAGATGGCGAAAGCAGCGCTCCGCACACCGCAGAAGGGACAGGCGATGACGGCACGGACGGAGATCGCGGGACTGATCCTGAATGGCGGCCAGGCCGTCCGGATGGGCGGGGTCGACAAGGGTGCCCTGGAACTCGCCGGCCGGCCGATGCTGATCCATGTCATCGACCGCATCCGCCCGCAGGTCGGCCATCTGGCGATCAGCATCCGCGCCGGGCGCACGCTCCCCCGCATTGCCGGCGACGCGCCGCCCGGCTGCGCCTCGGGTGCGCTGCGGGCGCTGATCGATCAGCCCGGCCCGCCGATCGGCCCGATCGCCGGCATCGAATCAGGTCTCGCCTGGGCCGCCACGCTCACCCCCTGCCCCCGCGCCCTGCTGGTGGTACCCAACGACGCGCCGCTGCTGCCCGAAGATCTGGTGCGCGGCCTGCTCGCCGCCCTGCCCGCAGGCGGACCGCCGCGCCCGGCGGTCGCCGCCAGTTTCGGCCGCATCCATCCGGTGGTCTCGCTCTGGCCGCTGGCGCTGGCGCCCAGGGTCTCGGCACTGGCCGATACCGCCCGGGCCTGCGCCACCGGCGGCGGCAGGGCCGCCTCTCTGGGTGGGGCGCTGGCCGCGCTGGGGGCGGTTGCCGCCGACTTCCCCGCCCGCCGGGATGGCGGCGATCCCTTCCTGAACATCAACACGCCCACCGCCCTGGCGGTCGCCGATGCCGCGGCCCGGCGCGGCTGAACCCTCTCCCCACCTCGACATCACATAATACCGACATGAAACTGTCATGATTCCCGGGCATGATCCGCCGGACCTTTCCGACCAGGAGCACGCCCAGATGCAGATCACCGTCCACAAATCCGACGATGCCGTCACCCGGATCGTGCTCGAGGGCCGTCTCGACGTCGCCGGCAGCGCCACTGCCGAACTGCCCGTCTCCACCGCCTGCGGTGCCGCGAAGAACGTGATCGTCGACATGACCGACGTCGCCTTCCTGGCCTCGATCGGCATCCGCCTGCTGCTGGCCAATGCCAAGGCGGTCACCCGCCGCGGCGGCCGGATGATCCTGGTCGGCGTGCAGGATCAGGTGCGCCAGACCATCACCATGTCGGGCCTGGCCGACCTGCTGCCGATGGTGGACGATGAGGATACGGCGCGCCGGCAGATCGCCGGCTGACGCCGCCGCATCTCCTCTCCCCGGTCTCAATCTCAGGCCGCGGCCTGGCTCGCCATCCAGGCGCGCCAGCCGCCATGGCCGGTGATGTCGCGCGCCTCGGATGCCGCCGCCGCCTCGCAGATGAAGCCTGCGACCGCGCCGCCATCCTCCAGCACCAGCGTGCCCAGACCCAGCGGTGCGGCGATGCCGGTCACGAAACGGCCGAGCGCCGCCACCGGCATCCGCCAGATTTCGACCGCGATCCCGGCACCGCCCTCGTCCACCCGCACCAGCCCCGGCCGGGCGGGGGACAGCTGGTTCAGCGCATACAGCCGGTAGACCGGCGCCGTGGTCGCCGCCCGCACGAACTGCGCCCCGGCCGCGACCAGCTCGCCATTGAGCGGCAGCCCCGCCATATGGGCGCCGACCACGGCCAGATCGACCGTCCGCCCGGCCTCCACCGCTCCGCGCGGGCCCGCGGGCCCAAGCGGCAGCCCCGTGGCGCCGGCGGTCAGCCCGGCCGCCCGGTGCAGCCGGTCGCCCAGCGCCAGCAGCCGGCGATCGGCGAAAGCCGGCGCGAACAGGGTCACGCCGAAGGGCAGCCCGTCGTCGCGGAACCCGGCCGGCACCGCTACTGCGGCATAGTCCAGCAGGTTCATGAAGTTGGTGTAATAGCCCAGATTGCTGTTCAGCCGCACCGGGTCTGCCTCCAGCGCCGCCACGGTGTAGGTCGTGCCGGCCGTGGGGGTGATCACCAGATCGACCGCATCCCATACGGCATCGCAGACCTTGCGCAGTTCTTCCAGCCGGTACATGGCGCGGAAGGCGGCGACCGCGGTCACGCCACGGCCGCCCTCGATGATTCCGCGCACCACCGGATGGCCGGCCTCGGGATTGGCGGCCAGGAAATCCCCCACCGCCGCCGTGCGCTCCGCAACCCAAGGCCCTTGATAGAGCAGGCGCGCGACCTCGAGGAAAGGCGCGAGATCGATCTCCACCGCCTCGCCGCCCAGGCTTTCGAGCCGGGCGACGGACGCCGCGAAGAGCGGCGGGTTGAGCCGGTCGCCGAAGAATTCCAGCGCATCGGCGGCGGGCACGCCGAAGCGGAAGGCCGCGGGTGCCGCCGGCAGGGGCTGGCCCGCGGGCCAGGGGGCCGGGCGCGAATAGGGATCGGCCGGATCATGGCCGGCGGCCGCATCCAGCACCGCCGCGGCATCATCGGCGGTCTGGGCGAAGACGGTGACGCAGTCGAGCGAGCGGCAGGCCGGCACCACGCCGGCGGCGCTGACCAGCCCGCGGCTGGGCTTCAGCCCCACCGTGTTGCCGAAGGCGGCCGGCACCCGGCCCGAGCCGGCGGTATCGGTGCCGAGCGAGAACGAGACCAGCCCGGCCGCGGCCGCAACCCCCGATCCCGAACTCGACCCGCCCGAGACATACTCGGCATCGAAGGCGCTGCGGGGCGCACCCCAGGGGGAGCGCACGCCCACCAGACCGGTGGCGAACTGATCCAGATTGGTCTTGCCGATCAGCAGGGCGCCGGCCGCCACCAGCCGCGCCACGACCGTGGCTGACTGCTCAGGCACGTAGGTGAATTCGGGGCAGGCGGCCGTGGTCGGCAGCCCCGCCACATCGATATTGTCCTTCACCGCGAAGGGGATGCCCCAGAGCGGCAGCCCCGCGGGCCCGCGCGCCATCAGCGCCCGCGCCTCGGCCAGCAGATCCGCTTCGTCGCGCAGCAGGATCCAGACGGCAGGGTCGGGCCAGGCGCGGATCCGCTCGAAGGCGAGCCGCACCACCGTCACGGGGTCGGTCTCGCCCGCGGCATAGGCGGCGGAGAGCCGGGCAATGTCGAAGGCGGCAGGCAGGGTGTCGGTCATCGGGCGACGTCCTTAAACGGGCTGGTCGGATCTGGCGGTGCTGCGGGCGCGGGTGCCGACATAGGCAACGGAGGCGGCGCTGACCGTCAGCACATGGGCGCGGGTCTCGGCCGCGGCGGCCTCGGCATCGCCGCGCAGGATGGCCTGCACCATGCGGTCATGTTCCTCGCAGGACGAGGCGAGCCGGCCCAGAACGTTGAACTGGGCGCGCCGGAAGGGCGCCAGGCGCTTGCGGGTCAACCCGACCAGTTCCTCCAGATAGGAATTATGGGCGCCGGCATAGATCGCCTGGTGGAAGCGGGTGTTGAAGGCGGCATAGTCGTCGGTGGCGCCGGCCCGCACCGCAGCGGCGCTTTCCAGATGCAGCGCCTCCAGCCCGCGGCGTTCGGCGCCGGTCATATGCAGGGCGGCCAGCCGGGCCGCCGCGGCCTCCAGCTCGGCCATGGCCACGAACATCTCTTCCAGCCGGGCCTCGGACATCACCATCACCAGCACGCCGCGATTGGGCCGGCGTTCGGCCAGGCCCATGGTGCAGACCTGGCCCAATGCCTCACGCACCGGCGTGCGCGAGACATCGAAGCGGGCAGCCAGTTCATGCTCGTCAAGCCGCACGCCCGGCAGCAGGCGGCCTTCGATGATGTCGTCGGCAATCGCACGGGCAAGGGTATCGGCCAGGCTGCGACGCAGCCCGCCCGGCGGGCCGTCGGCGGCGGGTCGGATCTGATCGGTCATCGGGGGCCTTCGACTGCTGATGCGGGGGTCAGGGGCTGCATACGAGTTTGCATGCAAAGTGCCAAGTCGGCAAACGTCATATTTTTCTCTTTAAAAACAACATATTAATTCAATAACTCCGGAGAGTTCCTCCGGATTTTTCGGGCGCCGTCCTCATATATGATTATAAATTAATCATTGCATACAATTCATGCACATAAAATAGACAGACACATGCGGTCAGCCTCTGCGTCGGCGGCGCAACTGCCGGCTTCTTCTTTTTGAATCAATCCATTGCGACGTCCAGAGGCGCTTGGCACGCGGCTTGCGGACGGCGGATCAGACACGGCCGATCAGCCCCCATCGCCCGTCCGGCCCCACAGCCCGCCCGTCCCGAGGAGGATGCTCTCGTCATGGCCCATGATTTCTCCCTCAACCGCCGCACGCTGCTGAAGGGCGCCGGCGCGCTCGGCCTGCTCGGCGCCACCGCGGGCCTGCCGCTCAGGCGGGCTCTGGCGGCCGGCAAGCTGACGGTCGGCTTCATCTATGTCGGGCCGCGCGACGATTTCGGCTACAACCAGGCCCATGCCCAGGGTGCCGCGGCGGTGAAGGCGGCCTTCCCGAACGTCACGGTGCTGGAAGAAGAAAACGTGCCCGAGACGATCGAGGTCCAGAAGACCATCGAGAGCATGATCAATCTCGACGGCGCCGGACTGATCTTCCCCACCTCCTTCGGCTATTACGATCCGCACGTCATGAAGATGGCGGAGAAATATCCCGACGTGACCTTCCTGCATTGCGGCGGGCTCTGGGCCGAGGGGCATCCGAAGAACGCCCACAGCTATTTCGGCTATATCGACGAGCCGCAGTACCTGTCGGGCATCGTGGCCGGCCATGCCTCGAAGACGAAGAAACTGGGCTTCGTCGCCGCCAAGCCGATCCCGCAGGTGCTGCGCAACATCAATGCCTTCACGCTGGGCGCGCGGTCGGTCGATCCGACCATCACCACCCAGGTGATCTTCACCGGCGACTGGTCGATGCCGGTGAAAGAGGCCGAGGCCACCAACAGTCTGGCCGATCAGGGCGCCGACGTCGTGACCTGCCATGTCGACAGCCCCAAGGTGGTGGTGGAGACCGCCGAACGCCGGGGCATGTTCACCTGCGGCTATCACGCCACCCAGGCGCCGCTGGCGCCCAAGGGCTATCTCACCGGCGCCGAATGGAACTGGGAGAGCCTTTATCCCCGCTTCGTGAAGGACGTGCTGGCCGGCACCGACATCCCGTCGCTGGTTCGCGGCGGGCTGAAAGAGGGCATCGTCAAGACCTCGGCCTATGGTGCCGCGGCGCCCGAGGCCGGGCGCGCCGCGGCCGATGCGGTCAAGGCGCAGTTCATGGCCGGCGATTTCGCAATCTTCAAGGGCCCGATCAGGGACAACAAGGGCGGCACCGTGATCGCCGCCGGCACCACCCACGGCCAGACCGACATCGCGCTTGAAAAGATGGACTACCTGGTCGAGGGCGTGATCGGCGCCACCGCCTGATCGGCCCCCTCCCCCGATCGACTCCTCCCCCCGCATCCTCCATCGCCGTCAGGAAGTTGCGCAGCGCCATGCTCCAGGCCCGGACGATGTCAGACCCGAAACTCCGGCAGGCGGCCGAGGCCGTCGCCATTCCCGTGCTGGCGGTCGCGGTCAGCATGGTGCTGTTCGGCGCCTTCGTGGCGGCGGTGGGGGTGGATCCGATCGAGCTGTACCAGCTGATGTATCGCGGCGCCTTCGGCACCTGGTTCTCGTGGCAGAACACGCTTCAGCGTGCCGCCCCGCTGCTGCTGGTGGCGCTGTGCACCGCCCTGCCCGCCCAGATGGGGCTGGTGGTGATCGGCGCCGAGGGGGCGCTGGTGCTGGGCGGGCTGGCGGCCATGGCCGCCGGCCTGCCGCTGGCCGATGCCGGGGCACCGGTGCTGGTGGTGCAGCTGGCCATGGCGGCGGCCGGCATGGCGGCCGGTGCGGTCTGGATCGGCATCGCCGGCGGGCTGCGCCATGCCCGCGGCGTCAGCGAGACGATTTCCAGCCTGCTGATGGTCTATATCGCGATCGCGGTGCTGAACCACATGGTCGAAGGGCCGATGCGCGACCCGGCCAGCCTGAACAAGCCCTCCACCCCCGCCATCGGCGATGGCTTCATGATCGGCGACATGCCGGGCATGGATGTGCATTGGGGCTTCGTGATCGGCGTCGTCTTCTGCCTGGCCGCCTGGGTTCTGATGTTCAAGACCACCTTCGGCTTTGCCGCCCGCATGGTCGGCGGCAATGTCCGCGCCGGCCGGGCCGCCGGCCTGCCGGTGGGCGGGCTGATCGTCGCGGTCACCATGATCGGCGGCGCGGCTGCGGGACTTGCCGGCATGGTCGAGGTCGCGGCCGTCCATGGCCGGGCCAATGCCACGCTCGCCGCCGGCTATGGCTTCACCGGCATTCTGGTCGCCTTTCTTGCCCGCCAGAACCCGCTCGCCATCATCCCGGTCGCGATCCTGATGGGCGGGATCGGCGCCAGC
Organism: Tistrella mobilis; assembly: GCF_039634785.1. Lineage (NCBI taxonomy): Bacteria > Pseudomonadati > Pseudomonadota > Alphaproteobacteria > Geminicoccales > Geminicoccaceae > Tistrella > Tistrella mobilis. The sequence continues at coordinate 311,749 of NZ_JBBIAB010000004.1, forward strand.
GGCGGCCTGCTTCAGCGCCGGCTGGACCTGCCCGACGCCACGGTTCTGGTGCTGCAGGGCATCCTGTTCGTGGTGCTGCTTGCCAGTGAAACCCTCTATGGCCGGCTGCGCCTGCCCTCTCTCCCCCGCCGCCGCAACGCCGCCCCCGCGGCACCGGCCGCCACCGGAAAGGCCTGATCCCATGGAAGACGCGGCTCTGGGCTGGTGGGGTGTGCCGCTGGCGGTGATCGCAGGCGCGATCCGCATCTCCACCCCCTTTCTCTTCGTCAGCCTGGGCGAATGCCTGACCGAGAAGAGCGGCCGGATCAATCTCGGCCTGGAAGGCACGCTGGTGATGGGCGCGATGAGCGGCTACGGCACCGCCTATCTCACCGGCTCGCCCTGGGCGGGCGTGCTGGTCGCGGGGCTTGCCGGCACGGCCTTCGGGCTGCTGCATGCGCTGATCTGCGCCCTGCCGCGGGTCAACGACATCGCGGTCGGCATCGCGCTGATGCTGCTGGGCACCGGCCTCGCCTTCTTCCTGGGCAAGCCCTTCATCCAGCCCACCGCCCCGCATCTGCCGGCGATCAGCCTGGGCTTCTGGAGCGAGGTGCCGCAGATCCGCGCGGCGCTGGAGGTGAACGTGCTGTTCGTGATCGGCGCGCTGCTGGCGGTCGCGATGCTGTGGGCCTTCCACGCCACCCGCTGGGGGCTGATCATCCGCATGGCCGGCGACAGCGCCGATGCCGCCCGCGCCATGGGCTACGACCCCGACCGGGTGCGGATGTGGGCGACGATGACCGGCGGCTTCCTGGCCGGTGTGGGTGGCGCCTTCCTGTCGCTCTACTACCCCGGCAGCTGGAATGAAGGCCTGTCGAGCGGCCAGGGCATCACCGCGGTGGCGCTGGTCATCTTCGCCCGCTGGAACCCGATGTGGTGCTTCTATGCCGCACTGCTCTTCGGCGGCGCCAGCGCCCTCGGCCCCGCGCTCCAGGCGGTGGGGGTCACCCAGGGCTACTACCTGTTCAACGCCGCCCCCTATCTGCTGACCCTGGTGATCATGGTTCTCGCCTCCTCTTCGCGCCGCCGGCTGGCGGGCGCGCCGGGCGAGCTGTCGGTCACCCGCTGATCCCGCTCCCGACCGCCCCACGCCCGCCCAACCCGAGGATGCCCGTCATGACCGCGACCGCCTTCAACACCATCCCCGGCGACCCGTATCCCTGGCCGTTCGACGGCCGGCTTCTGCCCGCCAATACCGCGCTGATCATCATCGACATGCAGACCGATTTCTGCGGGGTCGGCGGCTATGTCGACAAGATGGGCTACGACCTGTCGCTGACCCGCGCGCCGATCGGGCCGATCGGGGCAGTGCTGGCGGCGATGCGGGCCCGGGGCTATCACATCATCCACACCCGCGAGGGCCATCGCCCGGATCTGTCGGACCTGCCGGCCAACAAGCTCTGGCGGTCGCAGCGCATCGGCGCCGGCATCGGCGATCCGGGCCCCTGCGGGCGGATCCTGGTTCGCGGCGAACCGGGCTGGGAAATCATCCCCGAACTGGCGCCGCTGCCGGGCGAACCCGTGATCGACAAGCCGGGCAAGGGATCGTTCTGCGCCACCGATCTGGAGCTGATCCTGCACACCCGCGGCATCCGCAACATCGTGCTCGCCGGCATCACCACCGATGTCTGCGTCCACACCACGATGCGCGAGGCCAATGACCGCGGCTTCGAATGCCTGTTGCTGGAAGACTGCTGCGGCGCCACCGACCGGGCCAATCACGATCATGCCATCCGCATGATCAAGATGCAGGGCGGCGTTTTCGGCTCGGTCTCCAGCTCCACCGCCTTCATCGAGGCCCTGCCATGAGCACCGCGGCCGGGATCGAAGCGGTACCGGACGCCCCGGTACCGATCGGGGCCGATGACGGCCCGGAGATCCGGGCGCTCGGCATCGAAGCCGTGGCGATGACCAAGCGCTTCGGCGCCTTCACGGCGCTCGACGGCGTAAACCTGCGGGTCCGCCCGGGCAGCGTTCATGCCCTGCTGGGCGAGAACGGCGCCGGCAAGTCGACCCTGGTCAAATGCATCATGGGCTATTACCGCCCCGAAGAGGGGGCGGTGATCGTCGGCCGCCGCGAAACGCCGATCTCCAACCCGCGTGAGGCCCATGCGCTGGGCATCGGCATGGTCTATCAGCACTTCACCCTGGTGCCGGGGATGACGGTGCTTGAAAACCTGGTGATGGCCCGGGCCGATACGCCCGCGATCATCGACTGGACGGCGGCGCGCGCCGAGGCCGAAGCCTTCATGGCCCGCATGCCCTTCCGGGTGCCGCTGGAGGCCCCCGTGGCCAGCCTGGCCGCCGGCGAGAAGCAGAAGGTCGAGATCCTGAAACAGATCTGGCTCGACGTCCGCTTCCTGATCCTGGACGAGCCGACCTCGGTTCTGACCCCCGACGAGGCCGACGACATCCTGGGCCTGCTGGCGGACATGGCGCGGGCCGGTGACCTCACCATCCTGATCATCACCCACAAATTCCGCGAGGTTCTGGCCTTTGCCGACGAGGTGTCGGTGCTGCGCCGCGGCCGGCTGGTCGGCGGCGGCCGGGTCGCCGATCTGGATGTCGACCGGATGGCGGCGATGATGATCGGCGAGGCGACGCCGACGGCACCGGCCGCCCGCCTTGCGGGCATGCCCGGCGAGGTGGCGCTCGACATCCGCGATCTGGAAGCGCTGGACGATACCGGCGAACCCGCACTTCGCGGCGTCTCGCTCCAGGTCCGGCGCGGCGAGATCGTCGGCATCGCCGGCGTGTCGGGCAATGGCCAGAGCGCCCTGGTCGAGGTGCTGGCCGGCCAGCGCCGGGCCGAGGCGGGACATATGACCGTCGACGGCGCGCCCTATGCCGCCAGGCGCGCGCAGATGCTGCGCCACAAGGTCTGCCTGCTGCCCGAAGAGCCGTTGAAGAACGCCTGCGTCGGCCGGATGAGTGTCGCCGAGAACATGGCCTTCCGCCGCTTCGATCAGGCGCCCTATGCCCGCGGCTGGTTCCTGTCGAAGGGCCGGATCCGGGCGGCGGCGCGCGAGTTGATCGCCCGCTACAACGTCCGCACGCCATCGCCCGACACGCCGATCGCGGCACTGTCGGGCGGCAATGTCCAGCGGGCGGTTCTGGCGCGCGAGATCGGCGGCGAGGTCGAGGTGCTGATCGCCGCCAACCCGGTCTTCGGGCTGGATTTCTCGGCGGTGGCCGACATCCACGGCCAGATCGTCGGTGCCCGCAATCGCGGCGCCGCGGTGCTGCTGGTCAGCGAGGATCTGGACGAGTTGCTGGAGCTGGCCGACCGGATCCTGGTCATCTCCGACGGCCGCATCGTCCACGAGACGGCCGGCGCCACCGCCGACCGTGTGGCGATCGGCCGCCACATGGCCGGCCACTGAGGGGAGCCCCGTCACGCCATGCCCATCACCATCGACGCCGCCCCTTATGCCTTCACCGCGCCCCGCGACCGGCTGGCGCTGATCGTGATCGACATGCAGCGCGACTTCCTGGAGCCGGGCGGCTTCGGCGCCGCGCTCGGCAACGACGTCACCCGGCTGCAGCCGTCGATCGCGCCGACCCGGCGCCTGCTGGACGGCTTCCGTGCGGCGGGGCTGCCGATCTTCCACACCCGGGAATGCCATCTGCCCGACCTCTCGGACTGCCCGCCGGCCAAGCATGGCCGTGGGCCCGGGCCGCTCCGCATCGGCGATCCGGGACCGATGGGCCGGATCCTGATCCGCGGCGAGCCGGGGGCGGACATCATCCCCGAACTGGCGCCATGGCCCGGCGAAGTGGTGATCGACAAGCCCGGCAAGGGCGCCTTCCACGCCACCCCGCTCGGCGACGAGCTTGCCCGCCGCAGCATCGGCCATCTGGTCTTCGCCGGCGTCACCACCGAGGTCTGCGTACAGACCACGATGCGCGAGGCGAACGACCGGGGCTTCGACTGCCTGCTCGCCACCGACGCCACCGACAGCTATTTCCCCGACTTCAAGGCCGCGACCATCGCCATGATCACCGCCCAGGCCGGCATCGTCGGCTGGGCGGCACCGGTGGATGCCGTCCTTGCCGCGCTGAGGGCCGATACATGACCGGATCTCCTGCCGTCGATCTTCCCGCCGTGCTCCGCGCCGGCCTGCTCGACCCCGCCGCCCGCGCGGCGCTGGACTGGCAGCCCTTCCGCCCGGGTGTCGAGGCCCACTGGCTGCACCGCAGCCCCGATGGCGGCCCGGCGGCGGCGTTGCTGCGCTATGCCCCCGGATCCGAGGTGCCGCGCCACGCCCATATCGGCCGCGAGACCATCCTGATCCTCGACGGCCGCCAGAGCGACGATGCCGGCACCTACGAGACCGGCACGCTGGTGGTCAACGACCCCGGCACGGAACACAAGGTGCGCAGCGACACCGGCTGCACCGCCCTGCTGATCTGGGAACGCGCGCCGCGGCTTTACGAGGGCACCTGACCCGCCGCGCCAGGCGCTGTCAGTGGAGGCCGATGATCGCCTCGGCGAGATCCCAGACCGGCTCGCGGGTCTTCAGCGGATAACAGAGGTGCTCCGCCAGCATCTGCGGGTACACATAAATGTGCTCCGTCATCATCGTCGGGAGGCCGTCGTAATAGCGCTGCGGTGTACCAAAGCGAAGCAGATCCGCGACGTCGCGGCGCGGCAGCCAGAGGGTGAAAGATCCGTTCCGATGCCCGTCCCGCCACAGATCGACGAGGTCCAGCTCGTCCGTTCCGAAAAAATCGCGGGCATCCTTTTGATCGTGAAGACCGGCAATTTTCCAGCCCTGCCCCAGACCGCCCGCAACCATCCTGGTCGTCCACAGCCGGTAGAGGGCGCGCGCCCGGATGATCTTCGCGAACCACAGCACCGCGTCGATCTCTTTGCCCCGGTTCAGAAGCTCTGCGACCCCGGTGCGCAGCACAACCTCCAGCCGGGCCGCCAGGTCATTCATTTCCTTCAGATGTCTTTCGACTTCGGGCGTGTAATCCGGGTCCTGCGCAATCCCGTCGATGCGGTGATGCAGCGACCGGCGCAATGATCCGTAGTCCTCGTCCTCGACCAGAGCGATCTGGTCAGGCGACAGCACAAGGTCCGGGTGGCGTCGGCGCATGTGCTTCCAGCTTGCCTCCAATACCGCCGCGTCCAGATCGACCGGCCGGGTGAAGCGCAAGGGCAGCACCTCCCGCTCCGGCAGGACCGCCATGTCGGCAGCGCCTTTCGAGACGAGCACCCGGGCCAGATCCTCCAGGGCTTCGGAGAAGCCGCATGTCGCGAAATTCGCATAAAGCCGGTCCGCCACCTTGAGCGGCATAGTCGTGTCGTCGATCCGGATGGGGATCACGAAACGGCGGCCGGTCTGCTCTTCCCGCGCCAGCGCCGCATTCAGCTCCCTATTCACCCAGCCGGAACGGATGGCCGCGTCGGACACCACGACCACGACAAAACCGCTCCGCTCCAGACCGTCATAGATGGCATCGAGCAGCGAGTCGCCGAGCGTGATGCTCCACTTGTCGAGCCAGACCGGAATGCCCTTTGCGAGAAGCCCCACGGCCAGCCGCAGCACGAAGGGCTTGTCCACTGATGCATGCGAGATGAAGACGTTCGACATGGGGCCTCCCGACGGCGGCGACCGCGCTTATGGCCCCATTGATTCAATCGGAGATTCGGTCAGGTGACAACATCATCGCGTCCCGCCGTCTTAGCCTCCGCTCACCGCCGCATACCCCGGCCCACCCCGCCCGCCGGCGCCAGAAACAGGCAGCGGGTCATCGCCACCAGTTCGGCCAGCACCCGTGCCGGGTCGTCCGGGTCGATGGCGGTGCCGGCCAGGGCCACCAGCCGGGTGCGGTTGCGCAGCACGTTGTCGCGGATGCCCAGGGCCGCATGCAGCCGCCAGCCGAGTTCCGCCCGATTCAGATGCGGCGCAAGGCGGGCCAGCACGTCCAGGAACAGGCCCAGATGGTCGACCTCTTCGGCCAATGCCCGGCCGAGCCTGGGGTCGGCGCTGCGGCGGGTGACGGCGCGGAAGTTCAGGAACACGCGATAATCCGAGGTCGGGTCATAGCGCCAGCGCACCGACGGCTCCAGCAGCGCCGTCAGCACCGCGTCCAGCGGCGGCGGTGACGGCCGCGCCGCATCGACCGCCGCGGTCAGCTGGTTCAGGCGTTCGGCATTGAAGCGGGTGTAGCAGCGCGCCATCGCCGCGACCATCAGCGCCTCACGCGATCCGAAATGATAGCTGATCGCCGACACCGCCACCCCGGCCGCGGCCGCGATCCGGCGCACGGTGATCCGGTCGGGATCGTCCGTGGTCGCCATCAGGCGTTCGGTGACCTCCAGAATGCGGGCCGTGGTCAGTTCGGTGGACATGCAGCTCCGATGGGCATGGGGCCGGCTGCGCTTCGCGACGGTTCGATGACGGCTTTCGGGCGGCGTTCGAAGCCGGTCACCAGGGTGACATCATGACCGCTTATGGTCGGCACGTCACCTCGCCGCGGCCGCATACACCGGGCTGCGACGGGGGCCGGAAGGATCTGACCGGCCGAAAGGTTCGCGCCCATGCGCATCGCCCTGGTTTCCGACACCCATATCGCCGCCCGTGCACGGGCCTTCACCGCCAACTGGCACATCGCCGCCCGGCTGATCGAGGCCGAGCGCCCGGATCTGATCATCCATCTGGGCGACATCACGGTCGACGGCGCGGGCGATCCGGCCGAGCACGGCCAGGCGCTGGAGGCGATGCAGGCGCTGTCTGCCCCGCGCCTGGCCGTGCCGGGCAATCACGATCTGGGCGACAACCCGCCCCATCCCGGCGCCCATGTCGCAAGCCCGGTGACCCCGGCCCGCCTGGCCGCCTGGGCGGCCGCTTTCGGCCCCGATCACTGGGTGACCGAACTGGCGGGCTTCCGGCTGATCGGGCTCAACGCCCAGCTCTTCGGCACCGGGCTGGATGCCGAGGCGTCCCAGATCGCCTGGCTGGCCGCAACGCTCGCCGCCGCCCGCGGGCCCGTGGGCCTGTTCCTGCACAAGCCGCTGTTCCGCGACCGTCCCGGCGACGACGAGGCCCATGTCCGCTATGTCCCGGCGGCGCCCCGGGCCCGGCTGATGGAGCTGCTGGCGGGGGTGGATCTGCGCTTCGTGATCTCGGGCCATGCCCATCAGGCCCGGCGGCTGGTGGTCGGCGATGTCGAACATCTCTGGATGCCCTCCACCGCCTTCATCATCCCCGACCACATTCAGGAGCGGATCGGCGAGAAGCGGGTCGGCTGGGCGATGCTGACCCTGGATGGCGGCCGCCATCGCCTGGATTTCCGCCACCCGGCCGGCCTGCCCGAGAACGACCTGCTCGACCATGACGACGCCTATCCGGCGGTGCGGGCACTGCGGCGATCCCCCCCTGCCTGACCCCTGTCTCTCTGGCCGGTATCCCCCGATCCGTCCCTCCCCGATCTGCATTCGACGAGGCCCGACGCCCCATGACCATCACCCGTCGCGACCTGCTGCGCCTGATCGGCGCCGGCACCGCCACCGCCGCCCTGCCCGGCGCCTTTTCGTCCATCGCGCAAGCGGCGGGGGCCCAAGCGGCGGGAGTGCCTGCGGCCGGCAACGATCCGCGCCCGGTTCTGCGCATCGCCGTTCAGGCCCTGCCCGCCAGTCTGGAGCCGCTGGAGACCATCTCCAATATCGGCCTGCGCCAGACCACCTGCCTGTTCGACAGCCCGCTCCGCCGGGATTTCAAGGCAGAGGCCGCCACGCCCGGCACGGCGAAGATCGATCCGCAGCTCGCCACCGCCGTCACCCGGATCGACGATCTCACCTGGCGGATGACGCTGCGCCCGGGGGTGACGCTGCATGACGGTTCCACCCTCTCGGCCGCCGATGTGGCGGCGACCTTCGCGCCCGGCCGGATCGGCCCCGACACGCCCTGGCCCGAGGTCCGGATCCTGTTCGGCCATCTGGCCGAGGTCCGCACGGTAGACGCGCTGACCGTCGATCTCGTCACCCGGAACCCCGACCCGGTGATGCCCCAGCGCCTGGCCGCCTATGGCGCCTGGATCGTGGGGGCGAAGGCGATGGCGGCCGGCGGGCCTGAGACCATGCGCACCGCCCCGGTCGGGGCCGGCCCCTATAAGCTGGCCGAATTCGTCCGCGACACCCGGCTGGTCCTCAACTCTCACGACGACTACTGGATGGGCCGGCCGGCGGCGCGCGAGGTGCACATCGAGGTGGTGCCCGAGGCCGCAACCCGGATCGCCGGGCTGATCTCGGGCGAATACGACATCGTCACCAATCTTCTGCCCGACCAGATGCCGCAGCTCGACGGCTATGACGATGTCGAGGCGGTGGCGGTGCCGCTCGATCTGGTGCACATGCTGTTCTACGACACTCGCCGTCCGGCGGTGGCCGATGCCCGCATCCGCCAGGCGCTGAATTACGCCATCGACTATGATGCGCTCGGCCGCGCGGTCTGGGGCGAACGGTTCAGCCGGCCGAACGGCCTGCAGACCCCCGCCTTCGGGCCGCTCTATGATGCCGACCGCCGGCATTTCCCCTTCGATCCCGCCCGCGCCAAGGCGCTGCTGGCAGAGGCCGGCTATGGCGGCACGCCCGTGCGCATGCGCCTGATCTCGGGCTATTACGTCGGCGCCGAAGCGGCCGGGCAGATCATCCAGGCGATGTGGGCGCAGATCGGTGTGCCGCTGGAGCTGGAATTCGTCGAAAGCATGAAACAGGCGCTGGAACCCGGGGCCGACGTCCGGATGATCTCGGCCGCCTTCCGCTTTCCCGATCCGCTGGGCGGCGGCGTGGTGCCGGCCTGGGGGCCGGATTCGGCGGTGCAGAAGCGCGGCTTCTGGTCGTCGGACCGGTTCAACGCCGCGATCGCCGAGCTTCGGGCGGCGCAGGAAACCGCCGACCGCCGGCGGATCTTCCAGCATCTGCTCGACCTCTTCGATGAAGAGGCGCCGGGGGTGGTGCTTTATGGCGTCAACGAGGTCTACGGCAAGCGCCGGCCGGTCAACTGGACCCATTACCCGCTCTACTATCTCGATCTCCGCCCCGACAACCTGTCCTTCGCATGACCGCACTCACCGTCGAAAACCTCAGGATCGACGTCCCGGGCGGCCCGGCGGTGGCGGGGCTCGACCTCGCCATCGGCCGCGGCCGGGTGTTCTGCCTGGTGGGCGAAAGCGGCTGCGGCAAAAGCCTGACGGCACTGGCACTGATGGGGCTGTTGCCGGCGGGCGCCCGGGTGGTATCCGGCACCGCCCGTATCGACGGCCGGCCCTTCCGCCCGGGCGGCCCCACCCCTGCCGGGCTCGCCATGGTCCACCAGGACGCCATGGCCTCGCTCGACCCGCTGATGACGGTCGGCCGGCAGATCGCCGAGCCGCTGGTGGCACAGGCGGGTCTGGGCCGTCGTGCCGCCATGGCCGAAGCGGTCCGGCTGATGGAACGGGTCGGCATCGCCGGGGCGGCGGAACGGGCCCGGGCCTGGCCGCATGAATTCTCCGGCGGCATGAACCAGCGGGTCGCGATCGCCATGGCGCTCGCCTGCCGCCCCGCCCTGCTGATCGCCGACGAGCCGACCACCGCGCTCGACGTCACCGTCCAGGCCCAGATCCTGGACCTGCTGACCGGTCTCGCCGCCGAAACCGGGATGGGGCTGGTCTTCATCACCCATGACCTGGGCGTGGTCGCCGAAATCGCCGACGAAATGGCGGTGATGTATGCCGGGCGGATCGTCGAACAGGGCCCGGTCGGCCGGATCTTCGATGCCCCCGCCCATCCCTATACCGCCGAACTTCTGGCCTGCCGACCCGGACCTCACATGCCCCGCCCTCAGGCGCGTGACCGCCGCCTTGCCGCGATTCCGGGCATGGTGCCGCCGCCCGGCCGGCGCGGCCCGGGCTGCGATTTCGCGCCGCGCTGCCGGCATGCAATCGAAAGCTGTTCGATGACGCTTCCGAAATTGCTTCCGGTTGCTGGTGGCGGCCTGGTCGCCTGCGGGGTGCCGGCATGACCGGCCATCCCGGTCTCAGACCTCCCAGCCCCGGCCATCCCCGCCTCAGCGCCGAAGGGCTGGGCCTCGGCGTGGTGCTGCGCGATCGCGGCCTCTTCGCCCGTCCACGCCGGGTGGCGATCGTGTCCGGCATCGATCTTCAGGTGGCACCGGGGGAAATCCTGGGGCTGGTGGGTGAAAGCGGGTCGGGTAAGACCACGATCGGCCGGATGCTGGCGGGCGAGATCGCCCCAGATGCCGGCCGGGTGCTGCTGGATGGTGCTGCCCTCACCCTGCCCCTGCCGCCGGCCCGGCGGCGGGCGGTGCAGCTGGTGTTTCAGGACACGCTCGGCGCCTTCGACCCGCGCATGACCCTTGGCCGGCAGCTCGACGAGCCGCTGGCGGTGGCGGGGTTGCCCCCGGCCGACCGGCGCCGGCGTATCTTTGCGGCGCTCGACGCCATGGGCCTCGATCCCGCCCTGCTCGACCGCTGGCCGCATCAGGTCTCGGGCGGGCAGCGCCAGCGCGCGGTGCTTGCCCGCGCGCTCAGCCTGGATCCCTCGGTGCTGGTGCTGGACGAACCGGTCTCGGCGCTCGACGTCTCGGTCCAGGCGCAGGTGGTCAATCATCTGGCGGCGCTGGCCGGGGATCGTGGCCTCGCCATGGTGTTCATCAGCCATGATCTGGGCGTGGTCGGCCATCTGGCCCATCGGGTGGCGGTGCTCTATCTGGGCCGGGTGGTGGAAACCGGGCCGGTCGACGCAGTGTTCGGCGCCCCCGCCCATCCCTATACCCGCGCCCTGCTCGATGCCGTACCGGTCGCCCATCCGGGGCTGCGCCGGCCGCGCCTGCGCCTTGAAGGGGAGCCGCCGGCGATCCTGAACCCGCCCACCGGCTGTGCCTTCCATCCGCGCTGCCCCCAGGCGCAAGAGATCTGCCGGCGGGCCCGGCCGGACCTCGCGCCCGCGGCGCCCCCCAACCGGCCCGACGCCCCCCATCTCGCCGCCTGCCATCTTTTGACCGACACCCCCTCCCTGGCCGAGGCCTGATCCGCGATGTCCCGCGCCCTTCTGATCCGCCTGGCCCGCACCCTGGTCACCGCGCTGATCTGCATCACCCTCACTTTCGTCGTGCTCCGGCTGTCGGGCGACCCGCTCGACGCGCTGCTGCCCGAGGATGCGCCCCAAAGCATCCGCGACGCCTATGCCGCCCGCCTCGGCCTCGACCGGCCGCTTTACGAGCAGTATCTGGGCTATCTGGGCGGGCTCGCGACGGGGGATTTCGGCCGCTCGCTGCTCGACGGGCGCAGTGCCGCGGGCGTGGTGGCCGAACGGCTGCCGGCGACCCTGCTGCTGGGCGGCACCGCCTTCGCCCTCGCCTTGCTGATCGGCATCCCCGCCGGCACCATCGCCGCCCTTCGCCGCGGCGGGCCGGTCGATCGGGGCGTGATGGGGGTGGCGGTCTTCGGCTATGCGATGCCGAATTTTTTCCTGGGGCTGGTGCTGATCCTGGTCTTCGCGCTCTGGCTCAGGGTGTTGCCGTCATCGGGCTTCGGCACCGCGGCGCATCTGGTGCTGCCGGCGCTCACCCTCGGCACCGCCATGGCCGGCAAGCTCGCCCGTTTCGTGCGCGGCGCCGTGCTCGATGTCCTGGGCCAGCTGCATCTCAGGGTCGCGCGCGGCAAGCGCCTCGGCCGCATCCGCCTGGTCGCGGCCCATCTCGCCCCCAATGCCGCCGTGCCGGTGATCACCTTCCTGGGGTTCGAAGCCGGGCTGCTGGTCGGCGGCGGGGTGGTGGTCGAAAGCGTCTTCGGCTGGCCGGGGGTCGGCCGGCTGCTGGTCCAGTCGGTGGCGGCCCGCGACCTGGCGGTGGTGCAGACCATCATTCTGATGATCGCGCTCGCCATGATCCTGGCCAATCTCGCCGCCGACCTGCTCCATGCCCGGCTGGACCCACGGGTTCGCGCGGCCCTTGCCGGAGAGGCCCGCCGATGAGACCGATCTCAGCCCTGCCCGCAGCCGGCCGGCTGCATCGGCTGTTCCGGCCGCTCAAGGCCGGGGGGCCGGCGCGCGGTCGCGGCCTGCCCTGGTCGATCCGCTGCGCCCTGGGCTTTCTGGCGGCACTCGTCCTGCTCGCGATCTTCGCCCCCTGGGTGGCGCCTGCCGACCCGCTCACCATGGATCTGGGTGCGCGGCTGCGCCCGCCGGCAGGTTTCGGCGGCACCCTCGCCCATCCGCTCGGCACCGATGCGCTCGGCCGCGACCTGCTCTCGCGCGTGCTCTACGGTGCCCGGGTGTCGATCCTGATCGCGGTCGCCGGCACCGCGATCGGGGCAGTGCTCGGCACCTGCGCCGGCTTCCTCGCCGCCCGTTTCCGCGGCCTGGCCGACCAGCTGCTGATGATGCTGGTCGACGTGCAGGCGGCCCTGCCGTCGCTGATTCTGGCGCTGGCGGTGATCGCCTTTCTCGGCAACGATCTGGTGCTGTTCGTGATCCTGGTCGGGCTCGACGGCTGGGAGCGCTATGCCCGGCTGTCGCGCAATCTGGTGCTCGCCACCGGCTCGGCCGGCTGGGTGCGGGCGGCGCGGATGACCGGCATCACCGGCGCGCGGCTGCATCTGGGCCATGTTCTGCCCAATGTCGCCGGCCCGCTGGTGGTGCAGGCAACCCTCAACTTCCCGGGCACGATCCTGCTGGAGACCGCCCTCTCCTTCCTGGGTCTGGGCGTCCAGCCGCCGGCCACCTCGCTCGGCCAGATGCTCGGCGACGGGCGCGGGCTGCTGCTCAATGCCTGGTGGATCGCGGTGATCCCCGGTCTGCTGATCCTGGCCACCACCATGTCGGTCTGCCTGATCGGCGATCATCTCCGCGACCGGCTGGATCCCACGACCGGCAGCTGAACCGTCAGCCGCCGCGCATGCGCTGATATTTCAGGATCGCCTGGGTCCGGCTCTCCACGCCCAGCTGGCGGAAGATCCGCGACAGATGGCCCTTCACGGTGTTGAGGTTCAACCCCAGCAGATCGCCGATCTGCTGGTTGGAATGGCCGCGGGCCAGCAGGTCCATGATCTCCATCTGCCGCTCGGTCAGCGCGGCGCCGCTCTCGCCCTCGCCCGCCTCCGCCAGGCCGGCATCCCCGGCAATCGGCAAGGCAGCCGCCGGGATCGGCGCGGGCCCGCGTTCTGCCTCGGCATCACGCGCCAGCAGTTCATAGGGGAAATAGGTGCCGCCGACCTGGATCATCCGCAGGATGCCGATGATCACCTCGTCATGGGTCGATTTCGGAATGTAGCCGCGCAGGCCCGCCGCCAGCGCCGCCCGCAGATCGGACTTGCTCTCCGACATGGTGAAGGCCACCACCGGCGCCGGCTCCAGCCGCCGCCGGATCCGGTCCAGCCGGTCCTGGCCCAGGAAATCCGGCAGATAGAGATCGACCACCGCAAAGCTGAACCGCATGCCCTCGTCGAGCAGCGCCTCCAGCGCCGCCAACCCGTTCGCCTCCACGATCTCGACCGGATCGAACACCTCCGCCAGCAGATGCCGCAACCCCGCCCGCACCACCGAATGGTCGTCGACGATCAACACACGATAGGCGGAGACGGGCTCGGACATGGGTCGGGCGGCATCCTCGGGATTGGGTGTCGTGTCGAGGATAGCGCGGGGCGGGGGGAACGCAAAGCTGCGTCACTGCGCTCCAGAGGACCAACATGTCTGCAATAGCCCTCGCCAACAGCAACAACGGCGCCCATGAGAGACATCACATCCGCCGGATCAGGCTCTTGATCCAGCTCATGCAAAACTCGATGGCCCAGTCTGTCTGTTGAGGCGTCAACGTCAGCATCGGGCCGCCACCCGCTCCATGTCCCAGCGGGTTCCGGACGTGCTTGAAAAAGGACCTCAGAGTATCCGCTTCCCAAGACGTGATGAAATGGCCAGCACGTTCGCTCGCCAGATTTTCGATGAAGTTCGCCGCACCTCGCTCACGGCCGCCAGACAAGCCGCGCTCATCTGAGATGATCTTGATGGCACTCTCAAGGGCCTTTGCGGCATGAAAGGCGGGATCACGCCCCCCAGTGTCGCGCAGGCCGATTGCCGCTCTGATATCAGCATCGACATTGCACCATCGTTCGCCCCGCAGCACCTCCCAAAATGGGGCTTCGATTCGGGTTTCCGACAGGGCGTCGTCCGCTTTGTGGAACATCCCCGCCTGATAGTGAAACGGGAACGAAAGCCGACGGAGACGCTGGTTCAGTTCTTGAAGGGTTGCGCGAACTTCTTCTTCCTGATCCCGGTTCTCAAATTTTTGAAATAAAATTTCCAATATATTTAATCTATTACTTATTTCATGATCAAAATTAGACTCATTTTCCTGCAAGGACATCAAAAATTCACAACAATAAAATGCCCAATCATTTTGTCTTGGCAAACCGCCTACACGGTGTGGAGGCCCAAATAACTCATCCTCACCAATCTCGCGACAGACTGAACAGTGCACTTCCTCGGTCATTTCATCTACAAATTCTTTCCCAAAAATTCGAATAGAACTATCGTGCCATAACCTCGCCATCTGTCGTACAGCCAGTACTTCATTCGATCTATCAGTCCCCCACGCATAATCATGATACCGAGCACTGAAAAGGTCCGTGATCATCTGCGTCCTCACGATCCGCTCCGACATTTCGATCGTAGAAGAGCAGAACCTCGTCGGGCAACCTGTTCGAGCGCCTCGTCCTTGGCGATTGTCCCCCTGTCGACATCCACGTCCGCTTTTTTCCACGCCGCAAATTTTTCATCGTGGAGGATAATTCACCCCATGAAGAACGCTTTGCATTCCATTGCTCGAAACGTTCGCCCCCTGGCCCGAACGCCTCACCTCCCTGCTCCTCTGCATCGTCGGCGTCTTCGCTGTGTGGTGGACGCCGCTTTATGGCGGCGAGATCGGGGCGGCGTATATCGCGGGGTTCTGCGTCTATCTTCTGGTCGTGAAGGCGATGCTTCTGCGGCGGGGCGTTCGGAACGGCGGCCCTTGATGAAGACGAGGGGGCTCGACGGGGAGGTGACGTTCGCACTGATGGCTGCGGTCGTGGTGCGGCTGGTCAGCTGATGTCAGGTGAAACCGCCATAAACTGATCCCATTTTGTCACGACCACCTAATTCACCCCATGGTAGATTCATCAGGGAGATGAATACCTCGGAGTTCTCCTGTCATGACTTCCGCTGCATCCGAGCTGAATAGAGCGATCGTCGACCATCCCGGTACCAATGCATCTCTTGTTCCGAAGCGCTTCATCTCTGATCGGGATCTCAGACGTGTCTGGTATCTGGAGCCACAGAGAACATGGATGTTCGTCGAGACGTCGCCACCACCCGGGGTCGATCTGCCAGGCGTCACCGATTTTCTGAGAGAGATGTTGAGCGTCCGGGCGATGCCTCACACCTCCCGCGCAGACTTGCTCAAGCGGATTGACGGATGGGGCGCCGCCGATGTGACGCACCGCCTGATGAGTACGCGCCTCAAGGCGCTCATAGGATTGGCGCTGTCCGAGCCGTGGCGGTTTCCCGCCCTGCTTTCTGACGACGAGCTTCGGCGCTATATGCGGCGCTTCGGTGAGATCGCAGAAATTTCATCCACCGCGGGGGACCTGTCAGCGCTGAGCGCGATCCCCCTCACCAAAGTGATGTCGGCTTTCCTGGCCTACGTCGTTGGGCTTGGAAGCTATTCTATGAGCCGCATCTCCATGTTCTACGGGAACAATGCTCAGGCTTACAAAGAAGAGGCAATCAAACGAGGCCTGTCCCTTGACTGAACCAAACGAAACATCAGGCGCCGTAACGAGCCGCGATCCCTGGCCCGAACGCCTCACCTCCCTGCTCCTCTGCATCGTCGGCGTCTTCACCGTGTGGTGGACACCGCTTTATGGCGGCGAGATCGGGGCGGCGTATATCGCGGGGTTCTGCCTTTATCTTCTGGTCGTGAAGGCGATGCTTCTGCGGCGGGGCGTTTCGGAACGGCGGCCCTGGGTGAAGACGCGGGTGCTCGCCGGGTGGGTGGCGGTCACATTGGTGGCGGCCGCCGTGGTGCGGATGGCGTTTTGATGGATGCTGAAAGCTCACCTGCCCGGACTGCGTTCCTCGCCCAGATGCTCAGACGAAGGGGCCACCCGGATGTGGCGCACCCTTAAGACCTTGTTTACGCCTGCCCGCCTCTCCTGGCCCGAATACCTCGTCCTTGCTTTGGCCGTGCTGCTGATGGTCTGGTCGGCCTGGTGGGGGCGTCTGATAACGGGCGAGGCGCTGACGCCGTATTTCGCCGGGATGCTGATCTATATGGTCGTGGCGCGTCTGCTCACCGGGCCCTGGGACGAGGCAGTTGCGGGCAGGCCCGGGATGCGGCGCAAGCCCTGGGTGCAGACGCGGGTATTTGCCGGCTGGTCGGTGATCACCTTCCTCGTCGAGGCTGCGGTCAGGCTTTGAACGGCAGGGGTTGCCGAGGATGACGGCAGCGGTGACGGCGCGCTATGCTGCGCGCCCATTCCCTGTCCTGCCTTTCCCCATACCGGAGCCTGCATGCGATGACGACCGCCGCCACCCCCCGCCTGCCCGTCACCGCCATCATCGCGCCCGGTTGGGATCAGCCGCGCTGGCAGCGGGCGCTCGTGGCCGCGGCGCCGGGGCTGGAGGTCAGGCTCTGGCCCGATCTGGGGGATGTGTCCGAGATCGAGGCGGTGCTGCTCTGGAAGCAGCCGGCGGGTGCGCTTGCGGGCATGAGCCGGCTCGGTCTCGCCCAGTCGCTGGGAGCGGGGGTGGAGCATCTGCTGAACGATCCGGCGATCGGCGACCATGTCGCCCTCGGCCGGGCGGTCGACCCGGCGATGACCGGCGAGATGGTGCGCTTCGTTGTCCATGCCGTGCTGGCAATCTCGGTCGACGCGGCCGGCTATCGCGCCCAGCAGGCCGCCGGCCTGTGGGAAGAGCGGAGCGTGCCGGGCGGCGCGCTCAGGGTCGGCATGCTGGGGCTGGGGGAGCTGGGGGCCGCGGCGGCGCAGGCGCTGGCAGGCCTCGGCTTCACCGTCACCGGCTGGTCGCGCAGCGCCAGGCAGGTGGCGGGCGTCACCTGCCTGTCGGGCGCCGACGGGCTGAACCGGCTGATCGGCGGCGCCGACTGCCTGGTCAACCTGCTGCCGCTGACCGACGAGACCCGCGGGCTGATTGATGCCGCCCTGCTGGCCCGCCTGCCCCGGGGGGCGCATCTGGTGAACGTCGCCCGCGGCGGCCATGTGGTCGAAGCCGATCTGCTTGCCGCACTCGACGACGGCCGGCTGGCCTCGGCGACGCTCGACGTGACCGCGGTCGAGCCCCTGCCCCAGGGCCACCCCTTCTGGTCGCATCCGAAAATCGTGCTCACCCCCCATGTCGCGGCGGCCAGCACCCCTGAGACCATGGCGCCCATCCTGGCCGAAAGCCTGCGCCGACATGCCGCCGGCCGGCCGCCGCTCGACCCGGTGGAGCGGACCCGCGGATACTGACCGACGTTCAGTTGAACCGCTGCGAACCGATCTCAAACCGGGCCGCAATTGGTGCAGTGCGGCATAAATCCGCCGTTTTTTCCCGCCGGTTTCCCCCGCCATCACCCTTGACCGGCCGGCCTTGGCGGCGCCACACTCTTGATGCCGGATCGGAGCGAACAAGGGGGAAGACCCCCGGCCCCGGACCGGGGGAGGATTGAGTCAGGAACACCCGGCGGGATGACGGTCGTCCCGCCGCCCATGCGGCCCCAGCCGTGCCCCTGCGCGTTCCCGCCATCGCGGTGGTCGATCGCGCGGCTGCACGTTCGCCGCCGGAATGTCGCCGCCCCTCTCCCCGTCCACCCTGGGGCCTGCCTGCCCGGGCCGGCACCGCGTGACCTGCGGCAGCCTTGCGTGTGCGGCTGTCCGTCTACCGACCGATGGGGAGGTTATACATGCCGGTCCAGATCAGCCTGACGGTGAACGGCGAGCGTGTCGAACGCTCGGTCGAGCCGCGGACCCTGCTGGTTCAATTCATCCGCGACCATCTCGGCCTCACCGGGACCCATGTCGGCTGCGATACCAGCCAGTGTGGTGCCTGTGTCGTCCATGTCGACGGCAATGCCGTGAAGTCCTGCACCATGCTGGCCGTCCAGGCCGAGGGCGCCGAGGTCACCACCATCGAGGGCCTGGCCACCAACGGCACGCTGCACCCGGTGCAGGAAGCCTTCCATCAGGAACACGGGCTGCAGTGCGGCTTCTGCACCCCGGGCATGGTGATGAGTTCGGTCGACCTGCTGAAGAACAACCCGAACCCGACCGAAGCCGAGATCCGCAAGCACCTGGAAGGCAATATCTGCCGCTGCACCGGCTATCACAACATCGTCAAGGCCGTGCAGTCCGCCGCGGAAACGATGCGCGGCTGACCGCCGCCATCCGCCAGGACAGACCCGGCGGGCGAAGATCCTGCCGGGCGACGGGAGGAGTGAGGACGAGATGACCGAACAGGTGATCGGCAAGCCGGTGAAGCGGACCGAGGACCGGCGCTTCCTG
This sequence comes from Tistrella mobilis, assembly GCF_039634785.1. NCBI lineage: Bacteria > Pseudomonadati > Pseudomonadota > Alphaproteobacteria > Geminicoccales > Geminicoccaceae > Tistrella > Tistrella mobilis. The sequence goes on from NZ_JBBIAB010000004.1 coordinate 330,337, forward strand.
ACCGGCCGCGGCCGTTATACCGACGACATCCAGCTGGCGCGGCAGACCTATGCCTATATCATCCGCAGCCCGCACGCCCATGCGAAGATCCTGAACATCGACCCTTCGGCCGCACTGGCGCGGCCGGGCGTGGTGGCGGTGTTCACCGGCAAGGACATGGCGGCCGACGGCATCGGCGGCCTGCCCTGCGGCTGGCTGGTCCATTCCAAGGACGGCTCGCCGATGAAGGAGCCGCCGCATGCGCCGCTGGTGCCCGACCGGGTGCGCCATGTGGGCGACAATGTGGCCGTGGTGATCGCGACCTCGAAGGAACTGGCCAAGGACGCCGCCGAAGACGTCGCCATCGACTATGAGGAACTGCCCGCGGTGGCCGATGCCCGCCGGGCGCTGGCCGATGGCGCCGCCTCGGTCTGGGACGATCAGGCGCCGGGCAATCTCTGCTACGACTGGGAACTGGGCGACCGGGCCGCGACCGAGGCCGCCTTCACCAATGCCCACCGTGTGGTGGAGCTGGAGCTGATCAACAACCGCCTGATCCCCAACGCCATGGAGCCGCGCGCGGCGATCGGCGATTACGATCCGGCGAGCGGCCAGTACACGCTCTACACCACCAGCCAGAACCCCCATGTCATCCGCCTGCTGATGGGCGCCTATGTGCTGCAGATCCCCGAGCACAAGCTGCGCGTGGTGGCACCGGATGTCGGCGGCGGCTTCGGCTCCAAGATCTATCACTATGCCGAAGAGGCCATCGTCACCTGGGCGGCGAAAAAGCTGGAACGCCCGGTCCGCTGGACGGCCGAGCGCACCGAAAGCTTCATGACCGACGCCCATGGCCGCGATCACTGGAGCCGCGCCCGGCTGGCGATGGATGCCGACGGCAATTTCCTGGGCCTGCATGTCGAGACGGTCGCCAATCTGGGCGCCTATCTTTCGACCTTCGCGCCCTCGATCCCGACCTATCTCTACGGCACGCTGCTCGCCGGGCTCTACAAGACGCCGGCGATCTATTGCGAGGTGAAATCGGCCTTCACCCACACCACGCCGGTCGACGCCTATCGCGGCGCCGGCCGGCCCGAGGCCTGCTATCTGCTGGAACGCCTGGTCGACAAGGCCGCGGCCGAAAGCGGCATCGACCGGATCGAGCTGCGCAAGAAGAACTTCATCACTGCCGACATGATGCCCTATCAGACCCCGGTGGCGGTGCAGTACGACAGCGGCGAGTTCCACAGGAATCTCGACGACGCCATGCGGCTGATCGACTATGCCGGCCTGGATGCCCGCAAGGCCGAGGCGCGGTCGCGCGGCAGGTATCTGGGGCTGGGTGTCTCGACCTATATCGAGGCCTGCGGTCTGGCGCCCTCGGCGCTGGCCGGCCAGCTCGGCGCCCGTGCCGGCCTCTACGAGGCGGCGGAAGTCCGGCTGCACCCGACCGGATCGGTCACCGTGTTCACCGGTGCCCACAGCCACGGCCAGGGCCACGAGACCACTTTCGCGCAGGTGGTGGCCGACCGTCTGGGCGTGCCGCTTTCGCAGGTTGAGATCGTCCATGGCGACACCGACCGCATCCCCTTCGGCATGGGCACCTATGGCTCGCGCTCGCTGCCGGTCGGCGGCTCGGCGCTGGTCAAGGCCATCGACAAGGTGATCGACAAGAGCCGCAAGATCGCCGCCCATCTGCTGGAAGCCGCCGAAGGCGATATCGAGTTCCAGAACGGCCGGTTCTCGGTCAAGGGCACCGACAAGGGGGTCGGCATCGGCGAGGTGGCACTGGCGGCCTATGTGCCGCACAACTACCCGCACGAGAAGCTGGAACCGGGCCTGGACGAAAGCGCCTATTACGATCCCGTGAACTTCACCTATCCCAATGGCTGCCATCTTTGCGAGGTGGAGGTCGATCCCGATACCGGCGTGGTCGAGATCAAGCGCTTCGTGGCGGTGGACGATTTCGGCCGGGTGGTGAACCCGATGATCGTGGAAGGCCAGGTCCATGGCGGCATCGCCCAGGGCATCGGCCAGGCGCTGCTGGAAGCGGCGATCTACGACCAGGACAGCGGCCAGCTGATGTCGGGCTCGTTCATGGACTATTGCATGCCGCGCGCCGACGACCTGCCCAGCTTCACCGTCGCCCATAACGAGGTGCCCTGCACCACCAACCCGCTGGGGGTGAAGGGCTGCGGCGAGGCCGGCGCCATCGGCTCGCCGCCCGCGATCATCAATGCCGTGATCGACGCGCTCCGGCCGCTGGGCGTGACCGACATGGACATGCCGGCGACGCCGCATCGGGTGTGGTCGACCATCCAGGCGGCGCGCATGCCCGCCGCTGCCGAGTGAACACCTCCTGACCCGGCGCCCCGCGCCGGGTTACCGGGACGTCATCGGGGAAGACACCGATATGTACGCATTCGAATATCACCGTCCCTCGTCGGTCGCCGACGCCGCCCAGGCGCTGGGTGCCAACGAGGACGCCAAGCTGGTGGCGGGGGGCATGACCCTGCTGCCGACCATGAAACAGCGTCTGGCGGCACCGTCGGACATCATCGACCTGAACGGCATCGCCGAGCTGGCCGGCATCAGCCGCGACGGCGACACCCTGGTCATCGGCGCCATGACCCGCCATGCCGCCGTCGGCCGCTCCGACGAGGTGAAGGCGGCGATCCCGGCGCTGGCGCATCTGGCCTCGCATATCGGCGATGCCCAGGTCCGCAACCGCGGCACCATCGGCGGCTCGCTGGCCAACAACGACCCGGCGGCGGATTATCCGGCGGCGGCGCTGGCGCTCGGCGCCGACATCGTCACCGACCAGCGCAGCATTCCGGCGGACGACTATTTCGTCGGCATGTTCGAAACCGCGCTGGAACCGGCCGAGATCATCCGCGAGGTCCGCTTCCCGATCCCCGAGAAGGCCGGCTATGTGAAGTTCCCGAACCCGGCCTCGCGCTACGCCCTGGTCGGCGTGTTCGTGGCCCGGGCGAAGGACGGCTCGGTCCGCGTCGCGGTCACCGGCGCCGGTCCCTCGGTCTTCCGGGTGGAGGCGATGGAAGCCGCCCTTGCCGCCGATTTCCGCCCCGAGGCGCTGGACGGCATCACCGTGCCGGCCGACGGGCTGAATTCGGACATGCATGCCGGTGCCGAATATCGCGCCCATCTGATCGGCGTGATCGCAAAGCGCGCGGTGGCGGCCGCCCTCGGCTGAGCCGGGCGGCTCCACGGCCTGCCGTGATGGGTGCGGGCCAGGACGGGTGCGGGCCAGGGCGGGTGCGGGCACGGATCACGTGCCCGCACCGCCGTCTTCGCATGTCGTGACGGCTTGCCTGCGGCTGTCCCCCGCGCCAGATTTACGATGCATGCCGATCCATTCCATCCCTCGAGGAGCCGGTCTTGACGCTCTTCCCCTCCCCCGTCCCGCTGCCTGCCTCGGTCGCCGACACGCTGGCCCTGCTCGATCAGGGCGATTATGTGGCCGACGAGGCGCTCGCGACGGTGCTGTTCCTGGCCATGCGTCTCGGCCGGCCGCTGCTGCTTGAAGGCGAGGCCGGCGTCGGCAAGACCGAAATCGCCAAGGTGCTGGCCAAAACCCTCGGCCGCCGGCTGATCCGCCTGCAATGCTATGAAGGCCTGGATCAGGCCCAGGCGCTCTACGACTGGAATTATGCCCGCCAGATGCTGGAAATCCGGCTGGCCGAAGCCTCGGGCGAGGCCGGTGAAGCCGGCGCGCGCGAGCGCCTGTCGGAGGATCTGTTCTCGGAACGCTTCCTGCTCCGCCGGCCGCTGCTGGATGCGATCAGCCCCGATCCGGCCGGCGCGCCGGTGCTGCTGATCGACGAGATCGACCGCGCCGACGAGCCCTTCGAGGCCTTTCTGCTGGAGCTTCTGGCCGATTTCCAGGTCACCATCCCCGAGATCGGCACCATTCGTGCCGAGACCCCGCCGATCGTGATCGTGACCTCGAACCGGACGCGCGAGATCCATGATGCGCTGAAGCGCCGCTGCCTCTACCGCTGGATCGACTATCCGGATGCCGCGCGGGAAGTGGCGATCATCCGCCGCAAGACGCCCGCGGTCGCCGAGGCGATGGCCGCCCAGATCGTCGGCTTCGTGCAGCGGCTGCGCGCCCAGGATCTGTTCAAGGCACCGGGCGTGGCCGAAACCCTCGACTGGGCCAATGCCCTGGTCCAGCTGGATGCCGTCGACCTCGACCCCGGTCTGATCGACGGCAGCATGGGCGTGCTGCTGAAATACCAGGACGACATCGCCCGCATGACCGGCGCCGAAACCGCCCGCCTGCTGGCCGAGACCCGCGCCGACATGGCGGCGCGCAGCCATGAGACGAGACCGGCTTGATCCAGGACGGCACCAGCGGCCGCCTGCCGGCCAATATCGGCCGCTTCGCGCGGCTGCTGCGCCGGGCCGGCATCGCCATCGGTCCGGGGGACGTGCTGGTCGCGGCCGCGGCGGTGGCCGCCGTCGACATGGCCTCGCGCACCCAGGTGCATGCGGCGCTCAAGGCGACGCTGGTCAAGCGGCGGGAGCATCTGCCGCTGTTCGAACAGGCTTTCGACGTGTTCTGGCGCGATCCGCAGCTGCGTGAACGCCTGCTGTCGCTGCTGCTGCCGCAGGTGGAAAGCGAGCGCACCCCCGACGGCCGCAAACTGGCCCGCCGTCTGGCCGATGCCTTTGCCGGCGATGCCCCGCCGCCGCCCCCGCCACCGGAAGAGAAGCTGCGCGAAGAGACCCGGATCGATGCCAGCCTCACCTGGGATGCGACCGAGCGGCTGAAGACCCGCGACTTCGAACAGATGAGCGCCGACGAGGCGGCCGAGGCGCGCCGCGCGATCCGCCTGCTGCGCGCCCGCCTGCCCGAACGGCCGGTCCGGCGGCTGAAGGCCGCACCGCGCGGCCCGCGCATCGATCTGCGCCGCAGCCTGCGCGGCCAGATCCGCACCGGCGGCGAGGCGGTGACGCTGGCCCGCCGCCGCCATCGCCGCGCCCGGCCGCCGCTGGTCGCGATCGTCGACGTCTCGGGCTCGATGGATGCCTATGCCCGGATGATGCTGCATCTGCTGCACGCGATGATGCAGGATGCCGGGCAGCGGGTGAGCGTGTTTCTGTTCGGCACCAGGTTGAGCGAGGTGACCCGCGAACTGGCGCGCCGCGACCCGGACGAGGCGCTGGAGGCGATCGGCCGTAAGGTGAAGGACTGGTCGGGCGGTACCCGCATCGGGCCGGCGCTTGCCGCCTTCAACCGCCGCTACGCCCGCCGGGTGCTGACCCGCAATGCCGTGGTGCTGCTGGTGACCGATGGGCTGGACCGGGCCGAGGACGACAGCCTGAGCCGGGCGGTGGAGCGGCTGGCGCATCTGACCCCGCGGCTGATCTGGCTGAACCCGCTGCTGCGCTTCGACGGCTTTCAGCCGGCGGCGCGTGGCGTGCGGGCGATTTTGCCCCATGTCCACGAGTTCCGGGCGGTGCATAATCTGACCGGGCTCGAAGCGCTTGCAACCGCGCTGACCCGGACGAAGGCCGAGGCGGACCCGCGGCTTGAAGCCTGGCGGCGCGGCCTGCGGGCCGACGATGCCGCAGTCCCGATCAGGAGGTGACGCAGATGACCGGCGGATCCGATATGGCCACGGGCGACGACGTTCTGGGTGCCGCACTCGACTGGCGGGGCCAGGGCGTGGGCGTGGCGCTCGCCACCGTGGTCTCCACCTGGGGCAGCGCGCCGCGCCTGCCCGGATCGCAGATGGCGGTGGCGGCCGACGGCCGCTTCGCCGGCTCGGTCTCGGGCGGCTGCGTGGAAGGTGCGGTGATCGAGGCGGCCCAGGCCTGCATCGCGGGTGCCGCCCCGAAGCTGATGGATTTCTCGGTCGGCGACGATCAGGCCTGGGCGGTCGGCCTCGCCTGTGGCGGCCGGCTGGAAGTCTGGGTCGAACGGCTGGATTGACGGGAGCGGCAGCCTGATGGACGCGACACTGATCCGCCGCATCGCCGAAGACCGCGCCGCACGCCGTGGCGTGGCGCTGGTCACCGCGCTCGACGATGCCGCGACCACCGCCCTGGTGGCGACCGACGGCGGCGACATGGGCGCCGCCCTGCCGGCGCCCGTACGCGATGCCGCGCTTGACGCGATCCGCCAGGACCAGGCGACCAATGTGGAGGCCGAGGGCCGGCGCTGGTTCGTGAACGTCTTCGCGCCGCGCCCGCGGCTGATCGTGATCGGCGCGGTGCATATCGCCCAGGCGCTGGCGCCCATGGCGGCGGCGGTCGGCTATGACATGGTCGTGGTCGATCCGCGCGGCGCCTTCCTGACGCCCGACCGTTTCCCCGGCGTCACCGCCCGGATCGCCTGGCCCGAGGATGTGCTGCCCGAGATCGGCCTCGACCCGGCCTCGGCCCTGCTGGCGCTGACCCATGACCCGAAGCTCGACGATCCGGCCCTGACCCTGGCGCTCGACGCGCCGCTGTTCTATATCGGCGCGCTGGGCAGCACCCGCACCCATGCAAAACGCGTCGCCCGGCTGGAAGAGGCCGGGTTCGATGCCGGCCGCATCGCCCGCATCCACGCGCCCGTAGGCCTCGCCATCGGCGCGCGCACGGCGCCGGAAATCGCCCTCTCGATCCTGTCGGAAGTGGTGGCCGTCCGCCGCCTCGGCAGTGCCGAGGCGCTGCGGCGGCGGCCGCCCAAGGGCTGATGCCCGGGCCTTTCACCCCATCCCGTCCCCCCTCCAGCATGTGAACCGATCGCCCCCATGGATTTCTCCGAACATCCGCTCGACGACGCAGACGGCGTTCTGCTGGCCCACGCGATCGCGGTCGAAGGCCGCGTGCTGAAGAAGGGGCACCGGCTGGATCCGGAGACCATCGCGCTGATCCGCAAAGAGGGCCGCACATCCGTGCTCGGCGCCCGTCTCGGGGCCGACGACGTGCACGAGGACGAGGCGGCGCGCCTGGTCGCCCAGGCGGTGGCCGGGCCCAATGCCCGCATCGCCCGGGCCTTCACCGGCCGGGTCAATCTCTACGCCGCCACCCGCGGCCTCTGCCGGATCGACGAGGCCCTGATCAAGGCGATCAACCGGGTCGACGAGGCCATCACCATCGCGACGCTCGCCGACGACACCGCCTGCGAAAGCGGCGAGATGCTGGCGACGATCAAGATCATCCCCTTCGCCGCGCCCAGGGCGGCGCTGGACCGGGTGCTGGCGGTGATCGCGAAGGCCGGCCGGCCGGCGATCCGCATCGCCCCCTGGCAGGTGATCCACGCCGCCCTGATCCTGACCGAGCTGCCGCATCTGAAGCAGTCGATCTATGAAGAGACCGCCCGCGCCATCGGCAGCCGGTTGATGCATCTGGGCGCCCGCACTCCGGTGATCGAACGCGTGCCCCACGACCGCACCCGGCTGGCCCGGGCGCTGGCCGATATCGCGCGGGAGCCGATGGATCTGATCGTCGTGGCCGGCGCCTCGGCGATCGTCGACCGCGCCGATGTGATCCCGGCGGCGCTGACCGATATCGGCGGCACCATCGTGCGGCTGGGCATGCCGGTCGATCCCGGCAATCTGCTGATGCTGGGCCGGCTGGCCGGCCGGCCGGTGATCGGCGCGCCGGGCTGTGCCCGCAGCCCGAAGATCAACGGCTTCGACCGGGTGCTGCAGCGCGCGGCTGCGGGCGAGGCGATCGAGGCGCTGGACATCGCCGATTTCGGCGTCGGCGGCCTGCTGAAGGAAGTGGGCGAACGCCCGCTGCCGCGCGCCGCCGCCTCGCCCGGGCCGCGGCGCGGCGCGCCCAAATCGGTGCGCAACGTCGCCTCAGTGGTGCTGGCCGCCGGCCGCGGCACCCGCATGGGCGGGCCGGTGAACAAGCTGGTGCGCGAGATCATGGGCAAGCCGCTGATCGGCCATGTGCTCGATGCAGCCCTTGAAAGCCGGCTGAGGGCGCTGACCGTCGTCACCAACACCGATCCCTCGGTGCGCCTTGCGATCGGCGGCCGGCCGGTGCCGGTGGTGGTGAATGAAGAGCCGGAAGCCGGCATGTCGCGCTCGCTCGCGATCGGCCTCGCCGACGTGCCCGAGGGGGCCGAGGCGGCGCTGGTGCTGCTCGCCGACATGCCCGGCATCACGCCCCGCCATATCGACATGCTGATCGATGCCTATGACCCGGACGAGGGCCGGCTGATCGTGGTGCCGGTCTGGCAGGGCAAGCGCGGCAATCCGGTGCTGTTCGACCGCCGCTTTTTCGCCGAGATGATGGCCCAGACCGGCGACCGCGGCGCCCGCGACGTGATCCGCGCCCACGAGGATGTGGTGGTCGAGGTGGACATGCCCGATGCCGCCTGCCTGGGCGATATCGACACGCCCGAGGCGCTGGCAGCCGCCGAAGCCGCCGCCCGCGCCCAGGGCCTGCCGCCGGCGAGCGGTGCGCCCCTTCCCGCCGCAGGCGGGTGATCTCTGGTATAATCCTGCCGCATCCCTGATAGCGAGGCCGGCCAACCGGCCCGAGAGACCTGTCCCATTTCCGACAGACCTGTCCCGTTTCCCGAGGAACACGCCCCGTGACCACCCTGCCCCCCCATGCCGAACGCACCCGCCAGCAGAGCGATCTCTGGTCGTCGAAGGCCCGGACCTGGAGCCGCTGGGCCCGGCCGCTGGAGGCGATGGCGACCCGCTTCAACGAGATCCTGACCGAGGCGGCGGGCGTCACCCCCGGCGCACGGGTGCTGGATCTGGCTGGCGGTGCCGGGGAGCCGGCGATGACGCTGGCCCGCAAGGTGGGCGGGGACGGTTTCGTGGTCTCGACCGATCTGGTGCCGGCCATGCTGCCCACCATCCGCGAGCGCGGCCGGGAAGCGGGGCTTGGCGGCGTGCTGACGGTCGCCGCAGCAGATATGGAACATCTGCCCTTCGCCCCGGCGAGTTTCGACGCCGTGGTCAGCCGCTTCGGCGTGATGTTCGCCCCCCACACCCAGGCGGTGGCCGACGGCATCCGCCGGGTGCTGCGCCCGGGCGGCCGCACCGCGCTGATGATCTGGACCACGCGTGAAGCCAGCACCATGCTGGAGGTGCTGGGCACCGCGGTCGAAGCCGAACTTGGCGTGGAGCCCGCCCATCCGGACGCCCTCGGCCCCTTCCGTTTCGGCAGCTGCACCCGCCTGCCCGACGCGCTGACCCGCGCCGGCCTGACCGGGGTTACCGCCGAAACCCACGTTTTCTCGCCACGCCCGCGTCTGGCCGACGATTTCTGGCGCCCGCAGCTGGATATGAGCTGGGGCCACCGCCTGGACGCCCGCCCCGAGGCCCGTCCGGCCATCGAAACCCGCATCCGCACCGCCTTCGCCGCCCTCGCCGATGCCGAAGGCCGGGTGCCGCTCCGGGCCGAGATGCGGGTGGTGTCGGGGGTGGCGCCGGGGTGAACACCCGCGGGCGCACAGGACACCAGCGGGCGCACGGGGGGTTGACGCCCCCCGCGTAGCGCCCCAATTCGTTTTGAATCGTCGTGCCGGCGCAAGGAAAGATCCGGGCGGGGCAGCTGCGGGAGGAGAGGCGCCATGTCGACCGTCAATCTCAAGGATGCCGAAGCCGGCCTCCCGGAACTGGTGGACAAGGCCGGAACGGGCGAGTTCATCACGATCACCCGTCACGGCAAGCCTGTCGCGGCCCTCGTGCCTGTGGAAGCCGCGGAACTGGCCCGCAAGGCAATGGCCCCCAGACCCGTCGGTCTGGCATCCTACCTCAAGACCTTTCCGGGTCTTGATGTGGAACGCAATCCCGCCCCGTCGCGAGATGTGGATCTGTGAGCGGATTTCAACAAGATCGTCGTGGTTACCCGGAATATCCGGCATTTCCTGCCCCTCGGGGTTCAGGCGCTCGCGCCTGACGACGCCGCCACCATGGCGTGATCCCGGCTGGCCCCGGCGCCCCCGGTTGGCCCGGGCCCCCGCCCCGTCCGAAATCCCCTCACCTGTGACACATCTCACATAGCGCACCACCACCCGTCATGGCACAGTGCGGCGGGGTTATATCGGATCGATATCACGGGACGATCCACCAGGGAGACGGGACGGGCCCACGCCATGGACGTGCGGACGTTGTGCCTGGGCGTGCTGACGCTCGGCGAGGCCACGGGTTACGAGATCAAGCAGGTTTTCGAGGGGGCCTTCGCGCATTTCCACGCGGCGGGCTTCGGCTCGATCTATCCCGCCCTGGCCGATCTGGCCGCCGAAGGGCTGGTGACGGTCACCGAGGTGGAGCAGGAAGGCCGGCCCGACAAGAAGATCTACAGGATTACGCCCGAAGGCCTGACCCGCTTCACCGAGGCGCTGTGCCGCACGCGCCCGCGGGAGCGGGTGCGCTCGGAATTCATGATCCAGATGTTCTTCGCCGCCCTGCTGCCGCCGGCGCGGATCGAGGACGCGCTCAAGATCAAGGCCGGGGAATATCGCGAGATCCTGGCCGATCTGGACCGGCGCGAGGCCGAGGCAGAGGGCGAGATTCCGCCCGGGCCGCGTTTCACCCTTGAATTCGGGCGCGCCGTCTATGGCGCCGCCCTCGCCCATGTCGAAACCCGGGGCCCTGCCCTGGTCGAAGCTCTTGCCGCAACCGCCGCCCGGAACGACGGGGATCCTTCATGAACCGCTCCATCCTGCTCGCCCTGATTCTGGCCGCCGCCCTTGGTGCCTGGATGTATACCGGCCGCATCGAATACGGTTTCGACGCCGATGCCGCCACCGATCCGGCGGCGGATGCAGCGGCCGGGACGGCGCCGGCCGCTGGCGAGGCGGCCCCTGCGGCGGCGGCGGAGCCGTTCACGGTCAGGGTGGCCGAGCTGACGCTGACCGCCCAGGTCCGGGATCTGGTGGTCAGCGGCCGCACCGAGATGCGCCGGGTGGTGGATGTGGCCGCCGAAAGCGCGGGCCGCGTCATCGAACTGCCCGTGTCCCAGGGCAGCCGGGTCAAGGCCGGGGCCGAGATCGCGAAGCTCGACACCCGCGATCTGGAACCGCGTCGCGCCCGCGCCCAGGCTCTGGTCGAACAGCGCCGGGCGGAACTGAAGGCCGCCTCGTCGCTCAGCGCCAAGGGCTTCCAGACCGAGCTGCGCCTGGCCGAGGCCAAGGCCGAGTTCGAGGCCGCCCGCGCCGAACTTGCCCAGATCGAGCAGGAAATCGACGACACCATCGTCCGTGCGCCCTTTGCCGGCATCGTCGACCGCCGCCATGTCGAAATCGGCGACTATGTCTCGCCCGGCACCCAGGTCGCCCGGGTGCTGGCGCCCGAGCCCTATCTGATCGTCGCCGACATCGCCGAACGCGATATCGGCGCCATCAGGGTCGGCCAGCAGGCCCGCGCCCGGCTGGCCGACGGCAGCCTGGTGACCGGCTCGGTCGCCTATATCAGCCGTCAGGCCGATGCCCAGACCCGCACCTTCCGGGTGGAGATCGAGGTCGGCAATCCCGACGGCCGGCTCCCCGGCGGGGTGACCGCCGAGGTGGCGGTGCCGCTGGATCGCAACCCGGCCGTGCTGCTCACCCCCGCCCTCCTGTCGCTCGACGAGCGCGGCCGGGTGGGTGTCAAGGTGGTGGACGGCGACGACCGGGTCGCCTTCGACGTGGTCTCGATCCTGTCCGCCAGCGATGCCGGGGTCTGGGTCACCGGGCTTGCCGAACATGCGCGCGTGATCGTGGTCGGCCAGGGCTATGTCGCCCCCGGCGACCGGGTCGTTGCGGTCGAGGTGCAGCCGCAGGAGCTGCGCGGCCTGGTGCCGCTGCCGCCCGAGGTGGAGCGCATGCTCGACCAGCTCGATCTGTCGGCGGCCGGCGCCGCCACGGCCCCGGCGCGTGAAGGGGCCGGCTCGTGAAGACGCTGATCAATGCCTGCCTTGCACGCAGCCGCACGGTGCTCAGCCTGCTGCTGCTGCTGCTGATCACCGGTTCCGTCGCCTATAACGACATCCCCAAGGAAAGCGACCCCGACGTCGCGATCCCGATCCTCTACATCACCATGCGCCATGACGGCATCTCGCCCGAGGATGCCGAGCGGCTGCTGATCCGCCCGATGGAGCAGGAACTGCGCTCCGTCGAGGGGCTGAAGGAGATGCGTGCCACCGCCGAGGAAGGCTATGCCACGGTGGTGCTGGAATTCGAGGCCGGCTTCGACATCGAAAAGGCCAAGCGCGACGTCCGCGAGCAGATGGACATCGCCAAGGCCGACCTGCCCGGCGAGACCGAGGAACCGGAACTGCACGAGGTCAATGTCGCGCTGTTCCCGATCCTGGTGGTGACGCTGTCGGGCGATGTCGACCAGCGCCTGCTGATCCGCCTCGCCCGTGATCTGAAGGACAAGATCGAGGGACTCTCGGGCGTTCTCGAGGTCGACATCGCCGGCGATCGCGAGGATCTGGCCGAGATCGTGGTCGATCCGCGCGCGCTCGACAGCTATGGCATTTCGCAGGACGAGCTGGTCCAGCTGGTCGGCCGCAACAACCAGCTGGTGCCGGCAGGCGCGCTCGACAGCGAGGCGGGCCGGGTCTCGGTCAAGGTGCCGGGGCTGATCCAGTCGATCGACGACATTCTCGACATGCCGATCAAGGCCATCGACGGCCGGGTCGTGACCTTCCGCGATGTCGCGGTCGGCCAGCGCAGCTTCAAGGATCCGGAATCGCTCGCCCGCGTCGACGGCAAGCCCGCGATCGCGCTGGAGGTGACCAAGCGGATCGGCGTCAACATCATCGACACGATCAACGAGGTCCGCGCGGTCGCCGATGCCGAGGCCGCCCTCTTCCCCGAGGGCGTGAAAATCTCGTACAGCCAGGACAAGTCGCAGCAGATCGAACTGATGCTGTCGGACCTGTCGAGCAATGTGGCGAGCGCGATCATCCTGGTGATGATCGTGGTACTGGCGGCGCTGGGGCTGCGCTCGTCGATCCTGGTCGGCATCGCCATTCCGGGCTCGTTCCTGACCGGCATCCTGGTGCTGCACGCCATGGGGCTGACGGTCAACATCGTGGTGCTGTTCTCGCTGATCCTGGCGGTGGGCATGCTGGTCGACGGGGCGATCGTGGTCAGCGAATATGCCGACCGCCGCATGCTGGAAGGCGCGCACCGCATCCAGGCCTATCGCGAGGCTTCCACCCGCATGGCCTGGCCGATCATCTCGTCCACCGCCACCACGCTCGCCGCCTTCCTGCCGCTGCTGTTCTGGCCGGGCATCGTCGGCGAGTTCATGAAATTCCTGCCGATCACCCTGATCGTCACGCTGTCCGCCTCGCTCGCCATGGCGCTGATCTTCCTGCCGGTGCTGGGCAGCATCATCGGCAAGCCGGCGAAATCGAGCGGCCGGGTGGTGGAGATGCTGCGCGCGGCCGAAGACGGCGACATCCGCTCGGTCGGCGGGCCCGCCGGGCTTTATGTCCGCACCCTCGACAAGGCCGTCCGCTACCCCTGGGTGGTGGTGGCGATCGCCCTGGTCACGGCGGTGGTCACCCTGCAGGCCTATGGCATGTTCGGCCGCGGCGTCGAATTTTTCCCCTCGGTCGAACCCGACAACGCCCAGGTCCAGGTCCGCGCCCGCGGCAATATGTCGATCTCGGAAAAGGAGACCCTGGTCCGCGAGGTGGAGGCCGAGGTGCTGAAGCTCGACGGCTTCAAAACCGTCTACACCCGCACCGGCACCATCCGCGGCGAGGATCTGCCCGAGGACGTGATCGGCATCATCAATCTGGAATTCGCCGACTGGCGCACCCGCCCGCATGCCAGCGAAATCCTCGAAACCATCCGCCAACGCCTGAAGCACCATCCGGGGCTGGTGATCGAGGCCCGCGAGGAAGAGGCCGGCCCCCCGGTCGGCAAGGCCATCCAGATCGAACTGGCCAGCCGTTTCCCCGAAACCCTGCCGGGCGCCGTCGACCATGTGCTCGCCGGCATGCACGAAATCGGCGGCATGATCGACATCGCCGACAGCCGGCCGGTGCCGGGCATCGAATGGGAAATGGTCGTCGACCGCGCCCAGGCGAGCCGCTTCGGCGCCGATGTGCTGGGGGTGGGCAATGCCGTGCGTTTCGTGACCCAGGGCGTCAATGTCGGCACCTATCGCCCGGACGATACCGATGACGAGGTCGAAATCCGGGTCCGCTTCCCTGAAATCGACCGCACCGGCGACCGGCTGGACCAGCTGCGCATCCAGACCGCGATGGGCCAGACGCCGATCAGCAATTTCGTCGAACGCCGCGCCGCCCCCACCCAGGGCATCATCAACCGCACCGATGCCCGCCGGGTGATGACGGTGGATGCCGAAGTGCCCGATGGCGTGCTGGCCGACAACAAGGTGCGCGAGATCCGCGCCTGGCTGGCGGCCAATCCGCTCGATCCCCGGGTCGAGGTCAAGTTCAAGGGCCAGGACGAAGAGCAGCGCAAGGCCCAGGAATTCCTGAGCCGCGCCTTCGGCATCGCGCTGTTCCTGATCGCCATCATCCTGGTCACCCAGTTCAACAGCTTCTATCAGACGGCGCTGATCCTCTCGGCGATCGTGTTTTCGTCGCTGGGGGTGCTGATCGGCATGATGGCGACCGCCCAGCCCTTCGGCATCGTGATGGGCGGCATCGGGCTGATCGCGTTGGCCGGCATCGTGGTCAACAACAACATCGTGCTGATCGACACCTATAACGAGATCCGGGGCAAGGGCGTGGATGCCGTGGAAGCCGCCCTCCGCACCGGCGCACAGCGCCTGCGGCCGGTGATGCTGACCACGGTCACCACCATGCTGGGCCTGGTGCCGATGATGCTGTCGATCAATGTCGACATCCCGAACCGGGTGATCGCGATCGGCGCCCCCTCCACCCAATGGTGGACGCAGCTGTCCAGCGCCATCGTCTACGGCCTGGGCTTCGCCACCCTGCTGACCCTGATCCTGACCCCGTCGATGCTGGTGCTGGGCGACCGGGTCGGCCGCTGGGTGCGGCGGGTGGCCGGCCGCCTGTCGCGGCGGAAGGCCGACGCCTGATACCCGTGAACGCCGACCACCATTCACCCGTGGGGATCCCGAAACCGCGCGGCCTGTCAGGCCGTCTTCGCAGCGTGGTCTCGCTTTTGCACGATCATCGCGACCTCGGCGTTGTGACGGGTTCCCCATTCGCATAGCGGCGCAAGCACCTGGGCCAGACTTCGGCCAAACCCGGTCAGTTCGTATTCGACATGCGGCGGCACCTTCTGGAAATCGATACGCCGAACGACGCCGTCTTCCGTCAGCTCCTTGAGGTGCTGAATCAGCATTTTCTCGCTCACGCCGGTCACGAGCCTGCGGAGCTGGCCGGTGCGCCTGGCACCGCCGGCCAGATGATAGACGATCAGTGGTTTCCACTTGCCGCCGAGAATGGCCAGAACGGCTTCCAGGCCACATTGAAAATTTGCCCTGGTCATCCTGATCTCCTGTTTCTGACACTTACAAAAAGGTCAGTACTGGATCGTGAGTCTGCCCTGTCTTACCTGGATCGGACGACGATGTCGACGCGCAGGAGCACCAGCGCATAAAGGGAACATCATGACCAGGATCCTTGTGACGGGCGCCACCGGCAATATCGGCCGAATGACCCTCGAACATCTTTTGAAGCGCAGGCCTGCCGGCGATCTTGTCGGTCTTGCCCGGGACCCCGCCCGGGCGGCAGGCCTTGCCTCGAAGGGGATTGAGATCCGTCGAGGCGACTATTTCGACCACGACGGACTTCTGCGCGCCTTCGACGGAATCGAGAAAGTGATGCTCGTTTCCGCCACGGCTTTTACGGATCGGACAACCCAGCACGACAACGTCATCACGGCGGCACGACATGCCGGCGTGAAGCACCTCGTCTACATGCCGATCATCCATAAGCCCGGCTCGGTCTTCATCCTCCCGCAGGTGACCGAAGAAGACCGCCGCGTCGAGGAAAAGCTGAAGGCCTCTGGTTTGACTTACACGCTGGTGCGTCATCCGCCGTTTCTCGAAAACATCGAACTCTATGCCGGTGGCAATCTTCTGAATGCCGGTGTCAATGCCCCAACCGGCGCCGGCAAGGCGGCCTATGCCTGCCGCGACGACCTGGCAGAAGCGCATGCCGTCGTGCTGAGCGAGGCGGGACATGAAAACAAGGCCTATTCGCTCTACGGCGGTCCGGCCGTGTCCTTCGCGGATGTCGCGCAGATTCTGTCTGACCTCAGCGGCAGGCCGGTGCCGTTCAATGCCATTCCGGACCAGGACTACATCGCCCGGCTGATGGCGGCAGGGCTGCCCGAGCCGGCTGCCGGCTTCGTTCTGGCCTGGGTGCACGGCGTCAATGCCGGCGAGTGGGACGGCCAGAGCGACGATCTGGAGAAACTTCTCGGCCGCAGGCCGACGACACCGACCGGGTTCCTGCGGACCCTCTATGGAGGGAACCGCGGATGACGGCTCAGGCGATGACCACCTCGCCGACCAGATCGGTCAGCGCCTCCAGCGCCGGCAGATCGCGGGCGCGGGTGTCGGTCACCAGCAGATCGATCCGCTCGGCCGGGCAATAGCCGACCCGGCTGCGCTGGCCGATCTTGGCATGGTCGGCCAGGATCGCGACCCGGTCGGCACGGGCGGTCATGGCGCGGGCCAGTTCGGCCTCGTCATGGTCGTGGCTGGTGGCACCCGCGCCGGCATCCACCGCAACGGGGGACAGCAACGCCCAGTCGGCATGATGGCGCAGGGCTTCCGCGATGGTGGCGGCCCCCAGCGTGGCCCCGGCCCCCGGGACCACCCGGCCGCCCAGCTGGATCACCTCCAGCCCGCGCGTGTCGGCACCGGCCATGGCGATGCGGCCGGCGACCTCGAAGGAATTGGTCACGATCGTCAGCCCGGTCAGGGTGGCGAGCACGGCGGCCAGTTCCGCCACCGTGCTGCCGGCATCCAGGAACAGGGTCTGGCCGGGCTCGATCTTCAGCGCGGCGGCGCGGGCGATCGCCTGCTTCTCGCGCGGGCGGATCCGGCTGCGCTCGGCCAGCGGCGGCTCGGCCGCCGGCCGCGGGGCCAGCACGCCGCCATGCACCCGGCGCAGCGCGCCGCGCGCCTCCAGCTCCACCAGATCGCGGCGCACGGTTTCGCGCGACACGCCCAGATCGGCGGCAATGCGATCGGTGGCGACCCGTCCCAGGGTCGCCACCAGGGCGCGGATCCGCTGATGGCGTTCATCCGCAAGCATCGGTCATTTCCGGGCGGCGGGCTGACGGGCCGGCAGCCGGCGGCCGGTCGCGATCTCGGTCACCGCGCCGTCGGCCAGGCTGATGCGATAGATCTCGCGGGTCACATTACCGGCAAAGCCCAGCTCGACGATCGAAACGGTCTTGAAGCTGACCGGGATCGGGTCGGGCAGGATCTGGTTGAAGGCTTCGGCGGTCTGGTTCATCGCCGCCTGCAGCTCGGGCGTGAACCGGGCCATGCTGTAGACCAGGGTGGTGTGCGGGTTGTGGCTGCGCAGCTCCTTACCGCCGTCCACCACATTGACGCCGCTGACGCCCACGGTCTGGACCAGCTTCTTGCCGGCATCGCCCATCGCGGCATAGACCGGGCCGGTCACGCGCGGCAGCGGTCCGTCGCGCAGCGGCGCCAGGGCGGCGGTGGCGGTGGTGTTGAAGGCCATCATCGCCTCGAAGCCGTCGCCTTCCTTGGCAAGGCCCAGATCCAGCCACCAGGGGCGGCCGGCGCCCTTGGCCGCCTCGGTGGTATAGAACCGGCCGAGGGTGACGTTCAGCACCGGCGGCAGCTGGGGCAGCGCCTCCAGCATCCGCGCCGGCGTTGCGGGATCGGCATTGTGGACATGGACCACGGTGACATGGGGGATGTTCGGCTTCACCGCCTCGGCCACCAGGTCCAGTTCCAGAAGCCGTTCCTTCAGCGGCCCGCGGATGGTGCGGTCCAGAAGATCATTCACCTCTGCCGGCAGGGCATAGACCAGGCCGAAGGTGCGGACATGGGGGCGGAAATCGGCCTGGGAGAGCGCCGAATTGTCGATATCCGCCGCCCGGGCGGGGGCGGCGAAGGTCATGGGCAGCACCACGGCCGCAGCGGCCGCAAGCGTGGCGAGGCCACCGGAGACGAGCTTGAACATGGCTGTCTGTCCTTGGGAGGGGAAGTTCCGTGCGGACGCCGCCGCACGGCCGCCATCCTGCCGCGGCTGGTTTGCAGATCGATGTCGCTTGTGTGTATTTCCGTGGACTCGTGCATTTCTGTGGATATGCCTCCGCCCTCATCTGAACACGCGCATGCCCTCGGCGATCCGGGTTGCGGTGGTGATCAGGCACAGCCCGCCGAAGATCCAGGCCGCCCAGGGAAAGGCCGCCGGCCACAGGCAGATGATCACGAAAACCAGGATGGTCTCGGTGCCCTCGGTCAGCCCGCCCAGATAGTGGATCGCCTTGCCGCGATGGCCCGAGGGCGGCACGCCGCCGCGCCGGGCGGCGATCGCCGCGAAGGCCAGAAAGCTCGATCCCGTGCCGACGAAGGCAAAGATCAGGAAGGCCGCCGGCAGGGCATTCACCGCCGGATCGGCCAGGGCGAAGCCCAGGGGCACGGCGGCGTAGAACAGGAAGTCGCAGGCGATGTCCAGAAAGCCGCCGCGATCGGTCGGCCCTGCCGCGCGGGCGACCGCGCCATCCAGCCCATCTGCGATGCGGTTAACCAGAATGCAACCAAGCGCAGTCCAGAATGCCCCCAGGGCAAGGGCGGGCATGGCGGCAAGGCCGACCCCGAAACCGGCGAGCGTCAGGGCATCGGCCCGGACACCACGACCGGCGAGGCCGCGGCCGATACGGTCCAGGATCGGGTCGAGACGTCGGCGGACTGGAATGTCAAACATGAGACCTGGCGAAGATGGGGCCCGGAATGCGCGTGGAAGGGAACCGGCGGCGAAAGATGCGCCCTCCGCATCATGACATGCCTGACAATTCCATGCAGAGCCCCCTATATTCTGAACTGGCACTGCCGGCCGCAGATCACGCCGCCGGCATCGCCGCGAGACCGGTATCGCAGCGGGAAACTGACCGACGATGACCCAGAACAACGCCGTCGATCCGATCGCGGATATCGGCCATCAGACCGAAAGCGCTGCGGCGCGCCGCGAACGGCTGATCCGCTTCATCTCGTCCCAGCCGTTGCCGATCATGCCGCTCAGCGTCTCGATCGACGAGGATGGCGAGATCCGCCGCAAGGATGCCACCGATCCGCTGCGCTTCACCTTCCGCTGGCGCGAGATCGCCTATACCGGCACGCTGCGCGCGGCCCCGGAAGGCGTTTTCCTCAGCCTGATCGCCGATCTGGGCGTTCTGCCCTATTCGGCCGAGGCGCCGGAGCGGCGCCGACGCTTTCTGTCGCTGGTCGGGCGGAAATCCTGGTCGGGCCGCACCGGCATCGGCGTCGAGGTGACGCCGCGCCAGCATATCGTGGTGGTCAATCAGGAACAGCTGATGGAACCGCCCTATTCGGCCAATGCCATCGTCGGTCAGGTCGCCCGCATGGCGCTGACCGCCGCCCCCGTGGTCAGCTGGCTGCATGACGAACTGGCCCCGCCGCCAGAGGTGGCCGTGAAGGCGGGGTCACGCCCGCGCTCGGGCCGGCCCTTCACCGCCGACCGCCGGACCCACGCCCCGGTCTGATCGACCGGCGGATCGGAACCCGCATCGCCCGCACGGGTTGGTCTCCCTCCCCCCCCTCACGGAAGGAGAGACCCCATGCCCGTGATCGAAAACGCCCGCATCCTGATCCTCGCCACCGACGGCTACGAACGCGCGGAACTGACCTATCCGCGGGACGAGCTGCTGCGTCGCGGCGCAAAGGTTCAGATCGCCGCCCCCGAAGCCGGCCGCATCCGCAGCTGGGATGAAACCGATTGGGGCGACCGGGCCGAGGTCGACCTGAAGGCCGCCGATGTGCGGATCGAGGATTTCGACGCCCTTGTCCTGCCCGGTGGCCAGATCAATCCCGACAAGCTGCGTCAGGTGCCCGAAGCGGTGAAGGTGGTGAAGGATTTCGTGGCCTCGGGCAAGCCGGTCGCCGCGATCTGCCACGGCCCCTGGATGCTCGTCGAAGCCGATGCGCTGCGCGGCCGCACCGTCACCTCCTACCCCTCGATCGCGACCGACGTCCGCAATGCCGGCGCCAGCTGGATCGATGAGGAGGTCGTCACCGACCAGGGCATCATCACCTCGCGCAATCCGGGCGACCTGCCGGCCTTCGTCGACAAGATCGTCGAGGAAGTGGCCGAAGGCCCTCATGCCCGCTGAGCGGCCAGATAGAGGCTCAGGGTCGGGCTGAGGAAGGGTCAGGGGGTCGTCAGAAAGACCAGCCCCCGCCGGGCGAGTGCCGCCACCGCGGCACGCAAGGCCGCCGGATCCTCCGACGGCAGGCCGGCCAGGATCTCGCCCATCGTCGCGATGTCGCGGTCCAGCAGCAGTGCCAGGATCGCGCATTCCGGCGCATTCAGGTGGGTCGTCACGCCGCCAGCCCTGATGTCGGCCGGCCCCGTCGCCGGCAATACCGGGCGCCGGCGCAGGGCGGGCTGAACCAGAACCGCATCTTCCGGTCCGCCGGCCCCGGTGGCCAGCCCCAGGGCCATGGCCCCGGCCAGCGGGCGCGCCGCGGCCTGCGCCGCCTGGAAGCGGTCCAGATCCAGCCCGGCGCTCAGATCGGCCAGAACCGCCTTCAGCTGCGCTTCATACGCACCCCTTGCGGACGGATCCATCGGCACCGGTGCCGCCAGCCGGTCCGCCATCTCTCGCAGCCGCCAGCGCAACACCTCCGCCCCGTCCGGCCGCTGGATCGCCAGCGTCAGATGCAGCGACTGCCCGCCCGCCTCGGCAACCTCGGCACGGTGGTAGTCGCCCTTGGGCAGGAACAGCAGATCCCCGGGCGCCAGCACCATCTCCGCCTCGGGCGGGCCCGGATCGCGGCGGGGATCGACCGTGTCGCCGCCGAAGGGCGGGTCGCTGCGCCGGCCGTGACAGAACCAGCGCTTGCGGCCGGCGATCTGCACCACCAGCACGTCATGGCCGTCGCGATGGATCTGGAAGGCGCCATCCCGGGTGAAGCTGGCATAGGCATTGACGGTGACCGGCGCCTCGACATGACGTTCGACCATGGCGGCCAGCGCGGCCAGTGCCTGAACATGCCGATGCATGCCGAGCAGCACCAGGCTGGCCCCGCCCTGACACAGTGCCTGAAGCTGGGCATCCAGCAGCACCCGCCGGCCGTCGGGGGAAAGCCGGGTCAGCATCTCCAGCGGCACCTCGCGGCCCGCCCGCATCACCGAAACCTCGCCCTCGACCAGCGCCTGCGCCGACAGACGGGCATTCACGCCCGCCCATGGCAAAAGACCGGCACAGGCGGCTGCCTGTCCGGTCTTCACATGCAGGCGCTGCCCTGCCTCCATGGCCGCAGACAAAGGGCTGTCCGGGCATCGCCGCAGAAGATCTCTCAGTGTCGCGATCATGCAGGCCCTCAGGCCCCGCCATCAGGACGTGGTGGGACCTCCGTCGGGTTCGGCGACGTCCATCAACCGGGTCGCCGGCGCCAATGCCCAGACCTCAAGCGCCGGCCGCAGCCAGAGCGGGCGATCCTGAACCGGCTGCCGGTTTTCGGTCGCGATCTCGTTTCGCGTCATACTTCTGCCCCCAATGACAGACGATGGCATTATTGCCATCCTGCTTCTTGATATCTGATCTGCGGTGCACTGTCATCAGACCGAAAGGTCACCTGGGCAGCATGCTCTGCGGTGTCTGATAGACCTCGGCAAAATAGCCACGGAACAGGCGCATCGCGGGGCTGAGATCAACGCCCTGGCGCCAGGCCAGGCCGACATTCATCGGCGGCACCTCTTCGGCCATCACCACCGTTTCGATGCGTTTGCCTTCCAGCGACCAGGGCCGATAGACCATGTCCGACAGGATCGAGATCCCCTGGCCGTTGGCCACGATCGATCGAACCGCCTCGATCGACGAGGTGCGCAGGCGGATATTCGGCTGGTGTTGGGTGCGGTTCCAGTATTTCAGCGCCGAATGGGCGGCCTCGTCGACGGTCAGCATGATATAGGGCTCCTCCGCGATGTCGCCGAAACGCACCCGGTCGCGGCCGAGCAGCGGGTGCCCGGCCGGCAGCCATAACCGCCGCTGGCTCGACATCAGGGTTTCGGTGACCAGTTCCGGATTGTTGACGTTGGAGGTCAGCACCACCGCCATGTCGAAGCGGTTGGTGACCAGCCCGTCCTCGATCATCTCGCGGCTGAGTTCATAAAGCTGAATGCGCAGATTGGGATAGCGTCGCTCCAGCCGTTCCAGATGCTGGGGCAGGAAATAGCCGAGCACGGTATAGCTCGCCGCCACCGACAGCGTGCCCGAGAAGGCATCATCGGCGGTGCCCGGCTGCAGCGCTTCCTCGATGCTCGCCAGGATCCTGTAGCCCGCCGCCAGGAAACGGCGGCCGGCATCGGTCAGCTCCATGCCATGGGCGGTGCGGTCGAACAGCCGGCTGCCGGTCTCGGCCTCCAGCTCCTTGATCGCCGCGGTGATCGCCGATTGCGAGATCGACAATTCCTTGGCCGCCCGGGACACCTGCCCGAGCGTGGCAGTGGCCACGAAGTACTTCACGTGGCGGAAGTTGAGCGACATCCGCGACACCTTCTGATTTTCAGATAATGCCTCACCGCATTTTCGGAACAGATGCCTGAACGGGGGTCAGCGCCCTCGATGATATGCATGAGAATGAAGGATTTGAAAGAGCCGTTGAAGATTCAAGCGTTCAATTTTTTCGATAATGCATTCTCATAATTTAGAAATTGCCGAGGGGTTAAATCATGGATCACCATATTGTCATGAAGACGTGAACAAGCGCGTTCCGGTATCACGCCACCGCGTCGGATCGCATGCAGCAGGAGAGAGACGCTTGGCTAAAAGACTGGTCGATCTCAATTGTGATCTCGGTGAGAGCTTCGGCCACTGGACGATCAGTGAAGCTCCGGACGATGTCCTGCTCGACCTGATCAGCTCGGCCAATGTCGCCACCGGTTTCCATGCCGGCGACCCCAACCTGATGGACCGGGTGGTGCGGCTGGCGGCCGAACGCGGTGTGGCGCTGGGGGCCCATCCGGGCTTTCGCGACCTGCAGGGTTTCGGCCGGCGGGTGATCCAGGCCCGGCCGGAAGAGCTGGTGAACGACATCATCTATCAGCTGGGGGCGCTGCGCGAATTCGCCCGCCGTCACGGCGTTCGCCTTCAGCACGTCAAGCCGCATGGCGCACTCTATATGGAGGTCGCCCGCGACGAGACCCTGTCGCAGCTGCTGGTCGAGGCGCTGCTGAAGTCCAGCCCCGAAACCTATCTTTACTGCATGGACGTGTCGGTGACCTGCGCGGTCGCCCGCGCCGCGGGGCTGCCGGTGATCCGCGAATTCTATGCCGACCGCGACTACGACAACTCCGGTTCGATCGTCTTCGCCCGCCGGATGCGCGCGCTGGACCCCGAGGAGGTGGCCCGCAAATGCGTCCGGGCCTGCCTGGAGGGCCGGGTCCGCACCGTCGAGGGCGACGATATCGAGATCGAGTTCGAATCGATCTGCTTCCATTCCGACACGCCGGGCGCGCTCAAGATCGGCACCGCCATCCGCGCCGGGCTGATCGATGCCGGCATCCGCATCGCCAATGCCGCAGAGGTCGCCGCCGCGGCCTGACGACCACGCCCGCCCTTCTCTTCCCCCGCCCGTCTCTTCCCCCCGCCCGTTTCTTCCCCCCGCCCGTCTCTTCCCCCCCGCATCTCCACGGTCTCAAGCCCCCGAACCACACCCGCATTCCTGCCAGCCGGAAGGACCCTCATCGATGGCCGAAATCCGCTCGCCGCTTCCCGGTACCTTCTATCGCCGCCCGGCCCCGGACCAGCCGCCCTTCAAATCCGACGGCGACACGGTCGCGCCGGGCGAGGTGATCGGGCTGATCGAGGTGATGAAGTCGTTCATCGAGGTGAAGGCAGAGGTCGCCGGCACCATCACCCGCTTTCTGGCCGAGAACGAGACCCCGGTGATGGCGGGCGCGGTGCTCGCCGAGCTTGAAGGCTGAGGGCGCGATGGCGATCCGCAAGCTCTTCATCGCCAATCGGGGTGAGATTGCGGTGCGCATCGTCCGCGCCGCACAATCCCTCGGCATCGCCACGGTGCAGGGCCATTCCGAAGCCGATGCCGACATGCTGGCGGTGCGGCTGGCCGATCAGGCGGTGTGCATCGGTCCGGCCCCGGCGAAAGCCTCCTATCTGAACGCCGCCCGGATCATCGAGGCCGCAAAGGCCAGCGGCGCCGATGCGATCCACCCGGGCTACGGCTTCCTGGCGGAGAACGCCGCCTTTGCCGATGCCGTCGAGGCGGCGGGGCTGATCTTCGTCGGCCCCTCGGCCGAGACCATCCGGGTGATGGGCGACAAGGCCGCCGCCCGCGCCGCCGCCATCGCCGCCGGCGTGCCGGTGGTGCCCGGCTCCGAGGGTCGGCTTGCCGATGTCGAGGCCGCCGTGGCAGCGGCCGAGGCCGTCGGCTATCCGGTGATGATCAAGGCGACCGCCGGTGGCGGCGGCCGCGGCATCCGCATCGCCGGGACCGAGGCGGAGCTGCGCAGGCTGGCCCCGCAGGCAGCATCCGAGGCCGAGGCCGCCTTCGGCGATGGCGGGCTTTATCTGGAGCGGGTCATCCGCGATGCCCGGCATATCGAGGTCCAGATCCTGGGCGACGGCCGCCACGCCATCCATTGCTTCGAGCGCGAATGCTCCCTGCAGCGCCGGCGCCAGAAGGTCTGGGAAGAGGCCCCCGCCGCCTGCCTGGATGCCGCCACCCGCGCCGAGCTTTGCGCCTCGGCGGTGGCCCTTGCCCGTTCGGTCGACTATCGCGGCGCCGGCACGCTCGAATACCTCTATGACGAGGCGACCAACCGCTTCTACTTCATCGAGATGAACACCCGCATCCAGGTGGAGCATCCGGTGACCGAGATGGTGACCGGCATCGATCTGGTCGCCTGGATGATCCGCATCGCCGGCGGCGAGCCGCTCTCGATCGCACAACAGGATGTCCGCCTTCGCGGCCATGCGATCGAGGTCAGGATCAATGCCGAGGATCCCGCCAACGGCTTCATGCCCTTCCCCGGGCTGGTGGGCGCGATGTCGGTGCCAGATGCCCCGCATATCCGCTTCGACGGCATGATCTACGAAGGCTATCAGATCCCGCCCTTCTACGACTCGCTGCTGGCCAAGCTGATCGTGACCGGCGAGAGCCGCGGGGCTGCGATCGACGCGCTGGCGGCGGCGCTGGAGACGATCCGGATCGAGGGGCTCAAGACCACCATTCCGCTGCATGCGGCACTCGCCGCTTCGCCCGAGGTGCGCGAGGGCCGCACCCATACCCAGTTCCTCGAAGCCTGGCTGGCCGCAGGCGGCCTCGCCACCCGATAGGAGGACCGGATGAAGACGCGCTATTCCTTCGGGGGTGACGAGCACATCTTCGTCGAAATGGACGAAGAGATGTCGCTCGACGCCTTCTTCAAGGCGCTCACCATGAGCAACGCGGTCAAGGCCGCGGCGATCGCCGGGGTGACCGAGGTCTGCCCCGCCAATGCCAGTTTCCAGGTCAGGTTCGACCCCGACGTCATCGCGCCCGACGAGATGATGGCGAAGCTGAAGGCGCTGGAAGCTGCGGCCGAAGAGGGGCCGAAGCGCCTCGACACCCGGATCATCGAAATTCCGGTCTACTACCAGGATCCCTGGACCCACGAGACCCTGATGCGCTTCCGCGAGCGCCACCAGGACCCGAGCGGCACCGATCTGGACTATGCCGCCCGGATCAACGGGTTCGACGATGCCGCGGGCTTCATCCGCGCCCATCATTCCGCGCCCTGGTTCGTGTCGATGGTGGGCTTCGTCGCCGGCCTGCCCTTCCTCTACCAGCTGGTAGAGCGCGACCGGCAATTGCAGGTGCCGAAATATCTGCGCCCCCGCACCGATACGCCCAAGCTGACGGTGGGGTATGGCGGCTGTTTCTCGTGCATCTATTCGGTGCGCGGCGCCGGCGGCTATCAGATGTTCGGCATCACGCCCATGCCGATCTACGACCCCGAACAATCGATCTCGTACCTCCAGGACTTCATGGTCTTCTTCCGCCCGGGCGACATCGTGAAGTGGAAGCCGATCGACCGCGCCGAATACGACGCCATCACGGCCCGGGTTGCGGCGAACACCTATGTCCCGCGCATCCGCCCGGTTTCCTTCGATCTCGATGCCTTCAAGGCGGATATCGACGGCACCAACGCCCGGCTGATGGAGGCCCTCGATGGCGATTAAGGTTCTGAACCCCGGCCTCGCCACCACCGTCCAGGATCTGGGCCGGCCCGGCTATTTCCATCTGGGCATCCCCGTCTCGGGCGCGATGGACACCCTCTCGCTCATCGCCGCCAATCTGCTGGTCGGCAACCCGGCAAATGCGGCCGGGCTGGAGGCGGTGTTCCTGGGCCCGCAGCTCGAATTCCAGCGCGACGCCACGGTCGCCGTCACCGGCGCCGACCTGCCGCCGAAGCTCGACGGCGAGGCGAAACCCGGCTGGACCGCCTTCAAGGTCAAGGCCGGCCAGGTGCTGAGCTTCGACTATCTGAAGGCCGGCGCCCGCGCCTATGTCGCGGTCTCGGGCGGCATCGACGTGCCCGAGGCACTGGGCAGCCGCTCGACCTATGCGCTCGGCGCCCTCGGCGGCTTCCAGGGCCGGGCGCTCGCCGCGGGGGACCTTCTGCCGCTGGGCGAGGGGCCGGGGGCCGATGAAGGCCGCTCGGTCGCCCCAAGCCTGCGCCGCCTGCCCGGCACGCCGGCCGAAATCCGGGTGCTGCCCGGCCTCTACTGGCGTCTGATCACCGAAGAGGCCGGCCGCAACTTCTTCGACGACGACTGGAAGGTGGCGCCCGAGGCCGACCGCATCGGCTACCGCTTCCGCGGCGGCCGGCCGTTCAGCTTCGAGCCGCGCGAGCAGCCCTTCGGCGCCGGCTCCGACCCGTCCAACATCGTCGACGGTTGCTATCAATACGGCTCGATCCAGGTGCCGGGCGGCTCCGAGCCGATCGTGCTGCATCGCGATGCCGTGTCGGGCGGCGGCTATTTCACCCTGGGTGCGGTGATCTCGGCCGATATGGACCTGATCGGCCAGTTGCAGCCGCATACCCCCACCCGCTTCGTGAAGGTCGACATGGCGACCGCGCTCACCGCCCGCCGGGATCGCGCCTCGCTGATCGCCCGCCTGCACGATGCCCTGGTCTGACCGATGACCGGTCCTCCGGGCGGGGGAGACCGCCCGGAGGACCAGACCACCTGCCTACCCGCCTGAGCAAGAAGAAGACAGCCGAAAACAAGAACAAACACGAAACAACGTGAACGTTCAAAGACGACATCAGAGGCTCACGTCATGAAAAAGCTCGCGATCGCTCTTCTGGCCGGCACGCTCTTCACAGGCGCTGCCCAGGCCGCGGACTGGTTTCCCTATCCCGCCGCCGAGGTGACCCCGGCCTTCTCGGCCGACGGCACGTCGAAGGACATCGACTATGTGCCGCTCGACAAGGCGTCCAAGCCGTGGAACGTCTGCGTGTCCTTCCCGCACATGAAGGATGCCTACTGGCTGGGCGTCGACTATGGCGTCACCGAAGAGGCGAAGCGCCTGGGCGTGAAGCTGAACGTGGTCGAGGCCGGCGGCTATACCGAACTGCCCAGGCAGATCAGCCAGATCGAGGATTGCGTCGCCTCGGGCGCCCAGGCGGTGGTGATCGGCGCAATTTCCTATGACGGGCTCAACAATCTGGTCAAGGAACTGGCGGAAAAGAAGATCCCGGTGATCGACGTGATCAACGGCATCTCGTCGCCCGAACTGGCCGCCAAATCGCTGGTGTCGTTCTACACCATGGGCAGCGAGACCGGTAAGTATCTGGCCGCCAAGCATCCGGCCGGCTCCGCCCCGGTCAAGGTCGGCTGGTTCCCGGGGCCCGCGGGCGCCGGCTGGGTGGAAGCCGCGCATAAGGGTTTCATGGACGCGGTCAAGGGCTCGGCGGTTCAGGTGCTGGAACCGCGTTATGGCGATACCGGCAAGGAAGCCCAGCTGCGTCTGGTGGAAGACGTGCTCCAGGCCACGCCCGACGTCGCCTATATCGCCGGCACCGCGGTGACCGCCGAAGCCGCCCAGGGCCTGCTGCGGGAACGCGGCCTCACCGACAAGGTCGGCATCCTCGCCTTCTACATGACCCCCGGCGTCTATCAGGGCATCAGGCGCGGCTTCATCGAAGCGGCACCGGCCGACAGCATGGTCATTCAGGGCCGCATCGCCGTCGATCAGGCGGTGCGCATCCTGGAAGGCAAGGACTATGTGAAGCATGTCGGCCCGAAGATCTTCGTGGTCGACCAGAAGAACATCGGCAAGGTGGCGCGCGAAAGCATCCTGCCGCCCGAGAACTTCTCGCCGGTCTTCTCGGTGAACTGATACCGGGCCGATCCCGAACCGCTCCACCGGCGGGGTGCCGGATCCGTCCGCACCCTGCCGGTCTGCGCACCCCCGCAGTCAACGAGCAGGCAGCCCGAGACCATGGCCCAGACATCAGACACCAGCCCGCCGCCCCTGATCGAAACCCGGGGGCTGACCAAACGCTATCCGGGCGTCACGGCGCTGAACGCGGTCGATTTCGACCTCCGGCGCGGCGAGGTCCATGTGCTGTTCGGCGAGAACGGCGCCGGCAAATCCACACTCATCTCCATGCTCGCCGGCGCCTCGACGCCGAGCGAGGGCGAGATCCGCCTCGACGGCCGGCCGGTCGCCTTCCACTCGGTCGCCGATGCCCGCATGGCCGGGATTTCGGCGGTCTTTCAGGAATTCTCCCTGGTCCCGACCCTGTCGGTGGCCGAGAACATCTTCCTCGGCAACGAGTTGAAGACCGGGCCGTTCATCGACCGGCCGGCCATGCGCCGGGCCGCCGATGCGCTGTTCGCCCGGCTCGATTTCCGCATCGATCCGCGCCGCAGGGTGTCGGATCTCAGCCGTGCCGAACAGCAGATGGTCGAGATCGCCAAGGCGCTGCAGGGCAAGGTTTCGCTGCTGATCCTGGACGAGCCCACCGCCTCTCTGACCGATCGCGAGGTCGACCATCTGTTCAAGGTGGTGACGGCGATGAAGGCCCAGGGCGTCGGCATCATCTACATCTCGCATCGCATCCAGGAATTCGCCCGCATCGCCGACCGGATCACCGTGCTGCGCGACGGCACGAAGATCGGCACCTATCCGATGCAGGGCACCGACGAGGCGACGCTGGTCGAGCTGATGGCCGGCCGCGCGATCACCGAAATCTACCCCGCCATCGCCCATGCCCCCGGGGCGCCGCTGGTGACGATCCGCGGGCTGAAGGCCTGGGGTGTCGACGGCATCGATCTCGACATCCGCCCGGGCGAGGTGCTGGGGGTGGCGGGGCTGGTCGGCTCGGGCAAATCACGCGCCTTCCGCGCCATGATGGGTCTGCTGCCGGTCGATGCCGGCCGGGTGATCTGGCATGACCGGGAAGCGGCGCAGGATGTCACGGGCCGCTCCACCCGCGCCATGATGGCCGCGGGCGCGTACTATCTGCCGCCGGATCGCAAGACCGAGGGGCTGCAGCTTGCCTTCACGGTGCGCGACAACCTGGCTCAGGGGGTGCTGCCCGGTCTGCCCGGCCGGGGTCTGCTGCCCTGGCCGCGCATCCGCAAGACCTGCGAGCAGGTGGCGGAGCGGGTGGAACTGCCGCCCGCCTATCGCGGCCGGCCGGCCGCCCAGCTCTCGGGCGGCAACCAGCAGAAAACGCTGTTCGGCCGCGGGCTTGGCCGCGATTACGCGCTCTACGTCTTCGACGAGCCGACGGTCGGCGTCGACATGGGCGCCCGCGCCGCGATCTACCGGCTGATCCGCGATCTGGCCGAGGCCGGCAAGGCGGTGGTGGTGATCTCGTCGGATCTGCCCGAGGCGATGAACCTCGCCCACCGGCTGGTGGTCTTCTCCCGCGGCCGCATCGCCGCCGAACTCGGCCGCGAGGACATCTCGGAAGCGGCCGTCCTGGCGCATTTCTTCGCGGAAGAGGAGGAGGTCGCATGACCGACACGCCCGCACCCGCCACCGGCATGACCAAGGGACCCGCCCCCATGACCGATACCGCCCGGGGCGCCGCCGCCAACCCGCTGCGCCGCCTGTTCGTCCGTCTGGGTGTCCTGCCCTTCTTCCTGGCCGGGGCGCTGATCGTGTTCACGATCCTCTCCGACCGCTTTCTCACCGTCGACAATCTGGTCAATGTCGCCCGGCAGTCGGTCTATCTGATGCTGGTCTCTCTGGGCCAGATGCTGGTGCTGATCACCGGCGGCTTCGACCTGTCGGTGGGGGCCGCGGTCGCGGTCACCTCGGTGGTCTCGGCGCTGGTGATGACGGCGCTGGGTCAGCTCTTCCCCGATGCCGTCTGGCTGGTGATCGTGGCCGGCGCTGCCGCCGGCTTCTGCGCCGCCATGCTGATCGGCCTGGTCAACGGCATCGGCGTCGCCGCCTTCGGCGTCTCGCCCTTCATCATGACCCTGGGCGTCAGCTCGGTCGCGGCCGGCATTTCGCTGTTCCTGACCGGCGGCGTGCCGGTTTCCGGCCTGCCCTTCGAATTCGCCGACCTCTTCGGCTTCGGCCGGCTGTTCGGCGTGCCGGTGCCGGTGCTGGTCGCGGCGGTGGCGGCACTGGCCATGTGGGTGGTGATGAGCCGCACCCGCATCGGCATGCATGTCTATGCCATCGGCGGCAACATGAAGGCGGCGCATCTGTCGGCGATCGACACGAAGAAGGTGCTGGTCTTCGCCTATGTGATCTGCGCGCTGATCGCCTCGCTGACCGGGCTTCTGCTCACCGCCCGGGTGGAAAGCGGCGAGGCCAATCTGGGCGGCACCATCGCGCTGGAGAGCATCGCCGCCTGCGTCATCGCCGGCGTGTCGCTGCGCGGCGGCATCGGCCGGGTTGAAAACGTCGTGCTCGGCGCCTTCTTCATCGTTCTGGTCCAGAACGGCATGAACCTGGCGCAGATCAGTTCCTATATGCAGATGGTGCTGCTCGGCGCCCTGCTGATCCTGGCCGTGGTCTTCGACCAGATCCGCTACCGCATGCTGATGGGGCGGGGTTGACCCCCGCCCCCGTCACCGGGATCAGCTGCCGCTGCCGCCTGTAGACGCCGCCGTCTGACCGAAGAGCAGCTTCTTGCCCTCTTCGGTCACGGTCGGCCGCGACATGTAGGGCTCACCCTTTTCATAGGCGCGGACCGTGGCCGGCCGGGTGCGGATGTCGTCGAACCAGCGGCGCAGATCGGGGAAATCGTCCAGGGTCTGCTGCTGGCGCTTCCACGGCACCACCCAGGGATAGCTCGCCAGATCGGCGATGGAATAGTCGTCGCCCGCAATATAGCGCCGGCCCTTCAGCCGCCGGTCGAGCACGCCGTAAAGCCGGTTGGTCTCGTTCACATAGCGTGTGATGGCATAGGGCAGCTTCTCGGGCGCATAGAGCCCGAAATGATGGTTCTGCCCGGCCATGGGGCCAAGCCCGCCCACCTGCCAGAACAGCCATTCGGTGACGGTCTTGCGGGCGCGCAGTTCCGTGGGCAGCAGCCGGCCGGTCTTCTCGGCCAGATAGAGCAGGATCGCGCCCGATTCGAACACGCTGACCGGCGCGCCGCCATCGGCCGGCGCATGATCGACGATCGCCGGCATGCGGTTGTTGGGCGAGATCGCCAGGAAGTCCGGCTTGAACTGGTCGCCGGCGCTGATGTCGACCGGATGGATCCGATAATCCAGCCCGGTCTCTTCCAGGAACATGGTGATCTTGTGGCCGTTGGGGGTCGGCCAGTAATAGACGTCGATCATGGGCGGCCTCACCCGGCTTTGGGATAGTTGGATGGGAAGAGCGCGCGCTGCGCCTGTTCGTCGATCACGGTCTTAAACTCGTGATCGCTGCCCGCCCTGCGGGCCCGCTCTGCCGCCGGCCGGGCATCGACCGCCTGGAAGAGACGCTTCAGGTTGGGATAGTCGGCCAGCGGATCGGTCTTGCCCTTCAGCACCCGCTCGGCACGTTCCAGCCAGCCCCAGGCCGAGATGTCGGCGATGGTGTAGCTGTCGCCCGCGATCCAGTCGCGCCCGTCCAGATGCCGGTCCAGCACCTCGTAATGCCGCTCGGCCTCGCGCCGGTAGCGGTTGCGGGCATAGTCCAGCCCCTCGGGGGCGGCGTGCTGGAAATGCACCGCCTGGCCCGAGAACGGCCCCAGCCCCGAGGCGATGAACATCAGCCAGGACAGCAGCTCCGGCCGGTCCTGGGGCGCGCCCAGAAAGCTATTAGCCTTTTCGGCTATATAAATCAGAATCGCAGTCGAATCGAATACGCGCGCCGGCTTGCCGCCGGGCCCGTCGAGATCGACGATGGCCGGCACCTTGGCGTTGGGATTGATCGCCAGGAAGGCCGGATCGTGCTGCTCACCCTTGCGGGTATCGACCGGCACCAGCTCGTAGGGCAGACCAGTTTCCTCCAGCAGCAGCGCCACCTTCGCCGGGTTCGGGGTCGGGTGATAATAGAAGCGGATCACGAGGGCTACCCTCTCTGTTTTCGGGGGGGGGAGGAACTCAGGATCGGGCCGGCCGCCGCACCGGGCGTGCCACCAGCAGCACGCCGGCGACGATCGCCAGGATGGCGAGGGCCTCGGCCGGGGCGGGCAGTTCGCCCAGCACCGGGATGGCAAGGGTCGAGGCGACCACCGGCACCAGGGCGATGATGCCGGTCGCGGCCGCAGGCCCCAGCAGGCCGACCGCGCGGTTGAAGGTGATCACCGCCACCGCGCTCATCAGCACGCCCTGATACAGGCCCTGCACGACGATTTCGCCCGTGGTGGCGGTGCCCAGACTGGACAGGCCGGCCGCCAGATAGACCGGCAGGAACAGCAGCGCCGACCAGAAGCAGATCAAGGCCGCCGACTGGATGGGGGTGATCAGGCTGCCGCGGAAGCGCAGGGTATAGACCGCCCAGAGTGCGGCGGCCCCCAGCAGGGCCAGGATGCCGCCGGGATCGGGCAGGCCGTGGATGGCGGTGCCGATCAGGATCAGGGCCACCTGTCCCGCGACGATGGCGCCATAGCCTGCCCAGCGCCGCAGGCCGTGGCGTTCCCCCAGGAAGATGGCCCCGAGCACGCCCGCGAACAGCGGCATGGCGGTGGGGGCGATCGAAGCGGCCTGGGCCGCAGAGGTCAGTTGCAGCCCCGCCGCGACCAGCAGCACGAAGGGCACCCCCCAGAGCAGCGAGAAGACCAGCCCCTCTTTCCACGCCCGGGCCGGCAGCGGCCGGCCGCGCGGGAACAGGGCCGGCAGCAGCAGCACCGCGCCGATGCCGAAGCGCAGGGCGGTGATGTCCCAGACCTCCAGGCTGTGGACCACCGCAAGCCGGGTGACCACGAACCAGCCCGAAAAGATCGAGACCGCAAGCGCCGCCCAGGCGAAGCCCTCGATCCCGCGCCCTTGAGGGGCCGTCTGCTGCATGGCCATCGCCCATCCATCCATTCTGTTCCCGGAGCGCCGTCTTGTGTTTTATGACGCTTGTTTTATAATGCACGTTAGAAAACGGTTGGCAAGATGCCGATCGCATGCACCAGGACGATTGGGGGACGGAGCTTCGCCATGGCGCGCCCGCGGGAATTCGACGAAGAGCAGGTGCTGGATGCCGCCACCCGGTGCTTCTGGGCGCGGGGCTATGAACTGACCTCGGTCCGCGATCTGGTCCAGCATACCGGGATCACCAGCGCCAGCCTGTACAACGCCTTCGGGGACAAGCGTGCCCTCTATGGCCGCGCGCTGGATCACTACATCGAAAGCGGGATCGCCGAACGCATCCGGCGCTGTTCGGCCATGGCGCCGCGCGCAGGTCTCGCCGCCTTTTTCGACGAACCGCTGGAGCGATCGATCTCAGATCCCGATCACAAGGGCTGCATGCTGATCAACGCCTCGCTGGAGGTGGCCCCGCATGATGCCGGCTTCCGCGAGGTGGTCGCCGAAGCGCTGCGGCGGATCGAGGCCTTCTTTCTGGACCGGATCACCGCCGGTCAGGCCGATGGCAGCGTCACCAGACGCCTGGCCCCGCAGGATCTGGCCGCCCATCTGCTCGGCACGCTGATGGGGCTGCGCACCCTGTCGCGCGTGCGGCCCGAACCGGCGCTGCTGACCGCGCTGGTGCAGACGGCGCTGGCGCTGCTCGACGACCCGGCGACCGCTGAAACCTCTGCCGACTGAACGCTCCCGCAAAGATTGTATTGCCGATCGGTCACATCTCTCTTGTTTGCGGCAAAGCTTCGCGAATAAGATGAAAGTGCTCGATGCATCGGAAACCTGCCCGTTGGACCGCCCTCACCCTCGATCGCGGCCTGTCTCACCTGCCTCATCCCGATGTATTGCAAAATGCAACATATTTGACAGAAGGGATCGGCAGGATGGCGTCCATCACCCTCACCGTCACCAACAATTCGGGCACGCCGGACAAGGATGTCTATCTGGGCTTCTGGGGCAGTTCGCTGAGCGCGACCATCAACGGCGCCGCGATGACCGCCCAGACCTGGTATGCGCTGTCCACGATCACCAGCTTCACCATCGAAGACACCACCAGCGGCCGGATCTATGTGGCCTATAGTGCCACCTCGTGCACCATCGATCCGAACGCCTCCATCCTGACCGGCAACGACAACGTCTTCGACAAGTTCGAGCTGACCTTCGACGGCACGCCGACCGGCTGCGCCGATCTGACGGCGATCGATTTCTGGAGCATTCCGATGAGCCTGGAAGCCTCGTTCCAGGGCACATCCACCGGCAGTCTGGCGGGGCTGACCGGCAGCACCACCGCCGCCGACGTCTACACGGCACTCGCGGCCCTCAGCGATCCGGTCCAGTCGACCCCGGCTGCGAAAGCGGTGATCGCGGCCTTCGCGGCCGACGGCAATCCCCTGCCGGCCGGCGTGTCGCAGCAGCTGCTCAACCCCGCCTCGGGCGTGGTCACCGACGGCTCGGGCAATTTCGTCCGGATCATCGGCCCCAACAGCTATCCGCCCTTCGGCAGCCCGTCGACCGACGCCATGCCCGGCCTGCCGGCCACGCCCTACGACACCTTCCTGTCCTATTACGATGCGCTGATCGAAACCTTCGGCCCGAAGACGACGGCGCCGGTCCCGGGCTTTACCAGCCTCGGCGGCGGCACCATCGCGCTGATCAAGGGCAATTTCGCCGGCAACGACAAGGAAACCGGCCCGATTTACGAGGCCCAGACCTACGATCTGACCGCATCGATCGATGCAGCCGGCACCATCACGCTCTCGGGCAGCACCGGCCAGTTTTCCACCGTCACCATCACCATCGACCGCTGGAACCTGCTGAACCCGGCCGCAAGCTATGGCGCGAACCCGGCCTTTTCGCTGAATGGCGGCGCGCTTCAGACCCCGGGCAACGACGTCTGGGGCTGGGTGCTTGGCGATCTCTTCGCCGGGCTGAACATCGGTGCCATCGGCTCGGCCGTCACCGTCCAGGGCTCGGGCGGCACGATTGCCGTTGGTGACATGGCAAGTTCCGACTGGTTCTCCACCCTGCCCGGCCAGGGCCTGCTGTTCGCGGCGCTGTGGCCCACCGGCATCAGCAATCACTGGAACCAGTGGGCGGCCGCCCTGAACCCCTGTTCCCAGGCCTATAACTTCGCCTTCGCCGAACGTTTCTCGGCACCGCAGCTGAACCTGAACCCGGCCAGCGTCGACACGCTGACCGTCACCCTGCTCGACCGGACCGTCACCTCGGGCTGAACGCGCGCTTCCCCCTTCCACCGAACGCGCGTTCGGCTATTCTGCGCCGCGATCCCTCCCCCGGATGCGTGGTGCCCCCGATGTCCAGTTCCTGCCCGCCATCACCCTCCCCCGCCCTTGCGGCCGACATGCCGGCCGGCCTGCCCGGCTGGGCGGTGGCGGCGCTGATCGCGGCGGTGGCCGGCATCGGCACCGAGGCCTTTGCGGTGGCGCCGCTGCTGATCGATATCGCCCGCGATTTCGACATGGCCGCCACCGATGCCGCCTTCGCGATCAGCGCCTATGGGCTGGCGGTCGCGGTCTCGGCACCACTGTTCGGCCTGTTCGCCGGGCATCTGCCCCGGCGGCGGCTGATCGCGGCCGGCATGGTCATCGCCACCATCGCCGGCATCGTCGCTGCCACCGCGCAGAGTTTCGGCATGCTGCTGGCGGCCCGCATGCTCTCGGGCCTGGCCTGCGGCGCGGTGCTGCCCACCATCTATGCCTATGTCGGCGACATGGTGCCCTTCGCCGCCCGCGGCCGGGTGATGGGCCGGGTGATGTTCGGCTGGGCGATCACCATGGTCACCGGCGTGCCGCTGGCCGGCATCGCCGCCGAACATCTGGGCTGGCGCGGCACGTTGACTGCAGCAGCGCTGATCATCCTGGTTCTGGCGGTTGCCGTGCTGCGCCTGCCGCAGCCGCCCGCGCGCACTGCCACCGGTCCCGCCGCCGGAGGCCACGACAACGCCGGGGGCCACGACGCGGCAGGCTTCCTGGCGCGGCTGCGCCATGCGGTCACCCGGCCGGGGGTGGCGGCGCTGCTCGCAACCAACCTCGCCAATATGGTGTCGTTTTACGGCATCTATGCCTATGTCGGCACGGCGCTGCGCAATCTGGAGGGCAGCGGTGCCGCGGCGGCCGGCGCCATCGTGCTCTGGTATGGCGTTGGCCTGGCGGGCTCCACGCTCAACGCCCGGCTGGTCGACCGCGTCGGCAAGGATCGCGCCCTCACCGTGGCGCTGGCGGTTCTGGCCGTCGACATGGTCGCCATGTCGCAGAGCCTGGGCCGGCCGGTCGCCTTCGAGGCGACGCTGATCCTCTGGGGCCTGGCTCAGGGCACGGTGGTCACCGCGCTCAACACGCTGGCCACCGAACGTGCCGGCACTGCCCGCGGGCTGGTGATGGCGCTGACGAGCGCCGTCACCTATCTGGGCATCAGCACCGGCACCGCGGTTCTGGGGCTGGTGATGGCCGCCCACGGCTTCGCGGCGGTCGGGCTGGCGGCGGCGACCATCAGCCTGGCCGGGGTCGCCGCCGCCCGGGTCTCGGCCCGCCAGGGGCGGATCGGCGGCTGATCAGCCGTCATGCCCGGGCAGGACGAAGACCTGGCCCGGATAGATCAGGTCCGGGTTGCGGATCTGGTCGCGATTGGCTTCGAAAATGGTGGTGTAGCGGATGCCCTGGCCATAGGTGGCGCGGGCGATGCGCCACAGATAGTCGCCGGGCTGGATGACGACATAGGTCTGGCCCTCGGGCAGCATCATCGGCGAGGCCGCGCGCGAGAACGGGGTTTCCAGCCGCGCCAGCACCTTGCCGCCTTCGTCGACCAGGTCCACCCGCAGGGTCGCCTTGCCTTCCGGGATCCGGCCTTCCGGCGTCACCACCCAGATGCCGCCGCGATCGGGGTCGGGCCGGGCGGTGGCGATCAGGTCGTTGTCGAGATAGATCCGCACTTCCTTGCCGGCCCTGGCCCGCCCCGACAGGCTGACCCGGCCCTGATCGTCGTAATCGATCACTTCCAGGCTGAGCGGGCCTTCCGACACGCCGGTCGGGTCGCTGCGCTGAAGCAGACGGCCGGTGCCGTCGCCGTCACGCGGCATCAGCACCGCCATCGGCTGATCCGGCTGGGGCTTCGCATCCCCCGCCGCCGCCGAGGCCTGGGGGGCCGTGTCGGGCACGGCCAGCACCACGACATCCTTCGATTTCACCTTCGCGCCCCCGGGCAGGGTCGCTTCCAGATCGAGTTCGCGATTGCCGCGGTTGAGCGGCTTTTCGGGCAGGATCACCCATTCGCCCCGCTCGTCGGCCCGGGCGCGGCCGATTTCGGTGCCGCCGTCGCGCAGCACCACCTCGGCATTGGGCTCGGCGCGGCCGGCGACCACGGTGTCACCGCGCGGATTGACCCGCACGATGTCGAAACTGGGCGCTGCCGGTTCGGCGACGGCCCCGGGGGCGGGCGCCGGTGCGGCGGGTTCAGGCGTGGCGGGCTTCACCAGCACGTCGCGGCCGGTGGCCTCGGCGGCCGGCGCGGGTGCCGGTGCGGAGGTCGCCGTCTCGGGCGCGGATGCCTGCGGAGCCGCCGCGGCCTCAGGTGCCGCGGCCTCAGGCGCCGCGGTCTGAGGTGCCGGGGCCTGCGGCGCTGAAGCTGCAGGGGCCGGTGTCGCCGCCGGCGCGGCGGGTGCCGGGGCCGTCGGCACCGGTGCGGTGGCCACGGCCTTGTCCTCCGCGTCCCCACCCCAGATCAGCCATCCGGCGATGGCGGCGATGATCGCGGCCAGAACCGCGATGATGGCGATATTCCGTGACGTCACCTGCGCCTCCCCTTGCGGACCACACGTCGTGCGTGGTCACGCATTCCCGTCCGCAGGAACATTAAACGTCATCCCGGAATGCTTCAACGCCGGCTGAGGCCCCGGACCGCTCAGGACGGCAGGCCCGCCCCCACCAGGATGGCGATCGCCACCGCAATCGCCGTCGGCACGGCGGCGACCAGCCCCAGCACCACCAGCCGGGCCGGCTTTCCGAACCGCCCCTGGCCGATGCCCAGACGGTTGGACAGCCGCGCCGCGGGCCCGTCGGCGAAGGGCACCAGCAGCAGGATGGCGAGGCAGGCCACGACCAGACCGCTTGGCCGCGACAGCACCAGATGGGCGGCCAGCAGCGCCAGCGAACCGCCGGCGGCAACGACACCGGCCTGCCCGAAAGCGGCCCGGCCGGGCAGAAGCAGCCAGGGCAGGAAGCCCGCCCCGGCGGCGGCGGCCATGAACCCCGCCTGCCCCACCGAGGCACTGCCGCCATTGATCGCCACGAAGCCCAGGCCCAGCGCCGCCAGGATCACCAGCAGCTGACGCCCGGCGCCGTCTGCTTCGGCCTTCTGGCTCAACCGGCCGAGCAGGGCGGCAAAGCCCAGGCCCAGCCCGCCCAGCAGCAGCACCAGATCGACGGTTTCGTACCGGCCGAGCCGGGCGCCGGCCATCCAGAGCGTGCCGCCGCCCACCACCAGAAGGGCGGCGGGGATGGCGGCGATCCGGGCGGGCCTGGGGTTGAGCAGCCCCAGCATGGCCGCCGCTGCGGCGGCGGCCGTCAGCAGATAGGGCAGTTTCTGGGTGCTGGACGGGGGCGGCAGCGCCGGCCGGCCCAGCATCAGCACCAGCCCGGCCAGCAGCCCCAGCGGCACCGCCACCACCGCGATCCGCCAGCCGGTGGCGCCGCCCGCCAGCCAGCGCAGCACCGGCGGCAGCAACAGCCCCAGTGCGAACGGCCAGATCAGGGTCACCGCCAGCGGGTGCTCGACAAGGCTGAACAGGTCGGTCAACGGAGAGGGCCTTCCGGTGGTGAAGCGGCTGTGCCGAAGACCGTGGTCCGAACCGCGCCCCGGGTCAAGCCGGTGCGGTGCACGCGCAATCTTCGGTATCTGCGGAAGCTGTTTGCGGCCGGTTTGCAACGGCCGCGCACGATGCTATGTTGCGCGCCGATCGCGA
The DNA here is from genome assembly GCF_039634785.1 of Tistrella mobilis. Taxonomy (NCBI): domain Bacteria; kingdom Pseudomonadati; phylum Pseudomonadota; class Alphaproteobacteria; order Geminicoccales; family Geminicoccaceae; genus Tistrella; species Tistrella mobilis. The sequence goes on from NZ_JBBIAB010000004.1 coordinate 369,945, forward strand.
CCGGCGTTTGCCGCCCCGGACCGTCCCGGCCCGGGAGCCGCCCCGGTCGCAACGGCGCCCCCCGGGGTGCCGCGCATCGCCGAGGAGATCGTCCGCATGACCAAGATCAAGGTCGCCAATCCTGTCGTCGAACTGGACGGTGACGAGATGACCCGCATCATCTGGCGGTTCATCAAGGACAAGCTGATCCTGCCCTATCTCGACGTCGACCTTCTCTATTACGATCTCGGCGTCGAGCATCGCGACGCGACCAACGACAAGGTGACGGTGGACGCCGCCGAGGCGATCGCCAGGCACGGCGTCGGCGTGAAGTGCGCGACCATCACCCCCGACGAGGCCCGCGTCGAGGAGTTCAAGCTGAAGCAGATGTGGAAGTCGCCGAACGGCACCATCCGCAACATCCTGGGTGGCACCGTCTTCCGCGAGCCGATCATCTGCCGCAACGTGCCGCGCCTGGTGCCGGGCTGGACCCAGCCGATCGTGATCGGCCGTCATGCCTTTGGCGACCAGTATCGCGCGACCGACTTCAAGGTGCCGGGCAAGGGCACCCTGACCGTCCGCTTCCAGCCGGAAGACGGCGGCGAAGCGATCGAGTACGAGGTGTTCAAGTTCCCGGGCTCGGGCGTCGCCATGGCGATGTACAACCTGGACGAGTCGATCCGCGGCTTCGCGCGCGCCTGCATGAATTACGGCCTGCAGCGCGGCTATCCGGTGTATCTGTCGACCAAGAACACGATCCTGAAGGCCTATGACGGCCGCTTCAAGGACCTGTTCCAGGAGGTCTTCGACGCCGAGTTCGCCGACCAGTTCAAGGCCGCCGGCATCGTCTACGAGCATCGCCTGATCGACGACATGGTCGCCTCGGCCCTGAAGTGGGACGGCGGTTTCGTCTGGGCCTGCAAGAACTATGACGGTGACGTGCAGTCCGACACCGTCGCCCAGGGCTTCGGCTCGCTGGGTCTGATGACCTCGGTGCTGATGACGCCGGACGGAAAGACCGTGGAGGCCGAGGCCGCCCATGGCACCGTCACCCGTCATTTCCGCGAGCACCAGAAGGGCCGCGAGACCTCGACCAACCCGATCGCCTCGATCTTCGCCTGGACCCGGGGCCTCGGCTATCGCGGCAAGTTCGACGGCAACGACGCCCTGATCGGCTTCGCCGAGACCCTGGAGCGGGTCTGCGTCGAGACCGTCGAGGCCGGCCACATGACCAAGGATCTGGCGATCCTGGTCGGCAAGGATCAGGCTTGGCTGAACACCAACGCCTTCCTCGACAAGATCGACGAGAACCTCAAGAAGGCCATGGCTTCCTGAGGACCTGCCGTCAAGGCAGAGGGCTGACGATCGCGGGCGCGGCAGGGCTTCCTGCCGCGCCCGTCGTCTTTTCAGGATCAGTGTTCAGGACGGGGGCGTCGTCCTGCTCCCCCGCGCCAGCAGATAGGCCAGGATCAGCCGGTCGCGCTCGGCCGCCAGTTCCTCGATCGGGCGGGCATCACGGCCCGCCGCCACGCCCTCGGCCAGCATGTCGACCACCTCGGGCGTCATCATCGGCGTGCCCAGATCCTGCCACCAGCTCTGGAAGGCGCCGCCCAGATGGTCGCAGAAGGCGCGGATGCCGCCCGGGCCTCCGCCCAGATGGAACAGGCTGACCGGCCCCATCGCCGCCCAGCGCAGCCCCGGCCCGTAGGCCACGGCCTTGTCGATATCCTCGACACTCGCCACGCCTTCGGCCGCAAGATGGATGGCCTCGCGCCAGATCGCCGCCTGAAGGCGGTTGGCGATATGGCCCGGCACCTCCTTGTGCAGCCGCACGCAGACTTTGCCGAGGCCGGTATAGAAGGCATCGGCGGTGTCGATCACATCCGCCTCGGTCAGGCCGTTGCCCATCAACTCGACCAGCGGGATCAGATGCGGCGGGTTGAAGGGATGCGCGATGATCAGCCGCCCGGGCGCCGCACATCCGGCCTGAAGCTGGCCGAGGGTGAGCCCCGAGGTGGAACTGCCGATGATCGCCTGCGGTGCCAGCCGATCCGCGATCCGGGCATAGAGCGCGTGCTTGACCTCGACCCGCTCGGGCACGCTTTCCTGCACGAAACCGGCGCCGTCCACCGCCTCGGCGGGGTCGGTGGTGAAGCGCATCCGGCTGTCGTCGCCGGCCTGGGGCTGGCCCAGCGCGCTCAGCGCATCGGCACTGGCCGCCACCAGCCGGCGGCAGCGCGCCTCCGTATCCGGGGCGGGGTCATGGACGACCACCTCGCGGCCACTGGCGGCGAACAGCGCCGCCCAGCTCATCCCGATCGTCCCCGCCCCGAGGACGGCTATCCTGTCGAACATCGTCATCTCCAACCCGTGCAGCCCCAGGGGCCGTGGCCCCAACACTACGGCGCCGCCCGCCATCTGAAAACACGGCCATTCTCCCAGGCGGTCACGTCTCGACGACGGTTGCGGGCCTGCCTATGCTGGTGCCCCCTTCCCGATGAGGCGCGCCATGACCGAACGCCGCATTCCCGTGCTGGTGATCACCGGCTTCCTCGGTGCCGGCAAGACCAGCCTGATCGCCGGGATCTTCCGCCGCCGGCCCGAGATCGCGCCGGCGACGGCATTGATCGTGAACGAATACGGCGAGACGGGCATCGACCATGAATTGCTGCGCATGGCCGGCGAACGGCAGGTGGCGATCGATGCCGGCTGCATCTGCTGCACCCTCAGATCCGATCTCACCGACACGCTGATGCGGCTGCATCTGGATCATGCCCGCGGGCAGATCGACCGGCTGGACCGGGTGATCATCGAGACCACCGGCCTGGCCGATCCGGCGCCGATCATTCACACGCTGGCCGCCCATCCGCTGACCGCGGCGCGGTTCGCGCTGGCGGGCGTCGTCGCCTGTGTCGATGCCGAACATGGTGCCGCCCAGCTCGACACCCATGAAGAGGCGCTGCGTCAGGCGGTTCTGGCCGACCGGATCGTGATCACCAAGGCGGATCTCGCCGGGGCCGCCGCCACGGCGGCGCTGACGGCACGGCTGCAGGCGCTGAACCCGGGCGCCCTGATCCTGCCGCGAGAGGCGGCGCTGGCCGATCCCGACCGGCTGATCGCCCCCCTGCCCTATGCGCCCGAGGCCCGGGGCGACAGCGCCCGCGCCTGGCTTGCCGCCGAAGCGGCGGCCGATCGCCGGATCTGTGCCGACGGCGCCTGTTCGGTTCCGGGGCATGGGCATCATCACCATGATCACGACCAAGGGCACGGGCACGATCATCATCACGGCCACCACCACACCGCCGATGCCCGCATCGCCACCGCCACCCGGCGGCTGCCGGCGGGGACGCCGCAGGCGCGGGTGATCCACGCGGCAGAGCGCCTGGCCGCCCGGATGGGGCCGGCGCTGCTGCGGCTGAAAGGCCTGCTGCCGCCCGAGGGCGACCGCCCGGGCGCCGCCCTGCACGGCGTGCAGCACCGGCTGTACCCGGCCATGCCGCTCGGCCGCGATGCCGATCTGCCGGGGGAACCGACACTGGTCGCCATCACCCTGGATGCCGACCCCGCCGCGGCGCTGGATCAGCTGGCCGCCGAGGCCATGGCATGACCGCCGGGCGGGTGATCTTCAGCTGGTTCGGCATGGACCGGCCGCCATCCGGTCCAGACCACCCGCAGCCGGCCCACCCGCAGCCGCCCCGCCCGCAACCGGCCGACCTGCACCTGACGCAGGCCGATGGCGATGTCGAAACCTATCTTGCCGCCTATCGCGCCGTGGGCGGCCCCCATGGCTGGTCGCGGCGCCTGACGCTGACACGTGATGCGCTGCAGGCGATCCTGGACCGCCCGGGCCGGCGGGTGCTGATCGCACGGGATGCCGCCGGCACGGTTCTGGGGTTCGTGGAGCTGGACCTCGCCCATGGCACGCCCGCGGCCCCGGCTGCCGAGATCGTTCATTTCGGCCTGGCCCCCGCCGCCCAGGGCCGCGGCTGGGGCGGTTTCCTGCTCGACCATGCGCTTCGCACGGCGTTCGATGCCGGCGCGGCCCGTGTCGTGCTCCACACCGACACCACCGACCACCCCCGCGCCTCCGGGGCCTATCTGAAGGCCGGCTTCCGCCTGCTCAGGGTCACGACGGCAGAGCCCGACGACTGGAACTGACCGCCGGCTGCTCATGAGATCCCTGCGGGCCCATTATCTACCATAGATTTCTTATCTTTTTAGAAATATTTGTATTGATTCATATTTAACTACCTTTGAAATTTTATTTTTGATAAAAAAACTACCAATAGGTGATTGCCCCATTGTTACCCGAACGAACGCGACCGGCGCATGAACGCCGGCCCGGGAGGAGCCCCATGGCCGATTTCTACTCGCAAGCCTTCAACTTCCCCAGTGCATTGCAAGGCGGCGTGGATCCGCGAACCGGGCTTTACAGCGTGACCCTGCCGGTTGCGCGGCTGATCGGGAACGCCAATCTCGGCCCCTCGATCGATCTCGCGCTGCGCTATGACCCGCTGGGCGCGGCAGCACCCGGCATCGGCCAGGGCTTTTCGCTCGGCCTGTCACGCTACGACAGCGGGCAACGCCTGCTGATCCTGTCGACAGGGGATCAGTTCAAGGTCAACGAGACGACCGGTGGGGTCTCTCTCCAGCAGAACCGGCTCGACACGGTGCGCTTCGAAAAGCTCACCAGCGGGACTTACGCCGGCTATTACCGGATCACGCACAAATCCGGCGATGTGGAACTGCTGCGCAACGATGCCTTCACCGTGAAGGTGCCGAGCCGGATCTACAGTCCGACCGGACGGCGGCTGGATCTGACCTGGGATCAGTCCGGCACCACCCGGCGGCTGACCCAGGTGAAGGACGAGACGACGGTCCTGTTTCAGGCCACCTACGGCACCTCGGTCAGCACGCTCACCGTCTGGCCGGGACAGGCCGGGAGCTATACGCTCCGCCTCTCCTTCCAGGGCAACTATCTGAGCCGGGTGGAGAATACCGCCCAAAACCCTGCCCTCGCCTGGGGCCTGACCTACAACCCGGTCGGCGGCCGGCAGATGCTGACCGAACTTCAGTCGCCCACCGGGCTGATCGAACGGGTGACCTATCTGGCCAGCGGCGCCGCCTTCCCCTCGGGTGCGGGCCTGCCCGCCCTGCCGCGGGTCGACAGCTACACCCAGTATCCGCAGGGAAATCAGCCGGCGATCGCCCGGACCTACACGTATTCTTCAACCAATTACCTGGGCGCTTCGGCCAGCGGCGGTCGCTGGAGCCCGGATTCGGATTATCTTTACGACGTCCTGACCAGCTACAGCTACTGGTCCCGCGAGATATCGGTCTGCGGCGACCGGACGATGACCATCGAGCGGACCTATAACAACTTCCATCTGATGACCAAAGAGGTCGTCAGTCAGGGCAAGGCCGCCCGGACCACCGAGACCGTCTATTACGCGCGGATCGGCACCCAGTTCAAGGATCAGCCGGCGCAGTTCCAGCTGCCGCGGTCGAGCACCGTGACCTATGCCGGCAATGGCGGCCAGTCGTCACGCATCGAAACAACGACCACCGAGTTCGACGGCGGCGGCAATATGACCCTGCAGGTGACGCCGGACGGCACCACCACAAGCTGGGTCTATTATCCGGCCGGTGGCGAGGCGGGCAAATGCCCCGCCGACCCGAACGGCTTCGTCCGTTTCCCCAAGACCTGCACCGTCACCCCGCCCGCCACCGGTTACGACGCCCCTGTCGAAGTCACCAGCTATATCTACGGTCAGCTGGGCGTGGTGTCGGGGACGCCGGTCGCAAGCGCGGTGATGAAGACGCGGGAAGATCTGTCCCGCGACGGGCGGCTGCTTCACAGCGCCAGCTATGCCTATGTCACCGACACGGGATCGGCCGAATTCGGCCGGATATCGCGGCTGACCGAAACCATCCACGTGCCCGGCGGCAACCCGGCCTCCTATGACCGGCGGACCGATTTCACATTCACCCGCCAGGGCGGCGATCTGGTTCAGACCGCCACCATCACCACCCATGACGGCTTCACGGTGACCCGCCGGCGCGTACAGACCACCTATGGCGCCCGGCTGGTCTCCGAGACCGATCCCTGGGGCGTCGAGACCCGCTACACCTATGACGGTCTCGGCCGGATCCTGACCAGTACGGCCAGCCCCGGGACCGGCTTCGAAACCGTACAGAGCTATGCCTACGACCTGCTGACCGGCCCGCAGAAGACCTCGGCGACCACGGTCACCGACACCCGCGGCGTCCGGACCCGCTACTGGACCGACGGGCTGGGCCGGGAAGTCCGGCGCGAGATGGCGGATGCCGACGGAGCCCTTCAGGGCTGGATCACCATCGCGTCGCGAAGCTACGACGCCTGGGGCCGGGTGACGGAGGCCACCGATCTCGACACGCTGCGGCCGGATGGTGGCAGCGGCCAGACCACCATCTCGGGCACCAGCCGTTTCGGCTATGACGACTGGGGCAGCAACGACATGACCACCCTGCCCGACGGTCATCAGGAGCGCAGCGCCTATGATCCGGTGACCCTGCAGACGCAGACCGGCCTGGTCGGCGCAGGACAGGGATGGCAGATCACCACCAGCAATCTTCTGGGCCTGCCGACGACGACCCGGCGCTACACCGCCGACGGCAGGCTCCAGGCCACCATCACCTGCGCCTATGACGGCATCGGCCGCCTGCGCCGCCGCACCGACGAACTCGGCCAGGTGACCGCCTATGCCTATGACGACTGGGATCGTGTGACCGCCACCACCCTGCCCGACGGAACGGTGGTCACCAAGAGCTATGCCCCCGATTCCAACGATACCCTGATCACGGCGGTGCGGGTGGGCAGTACCTCTCTCGGCACCCAGACCTTCGACGGTCTGGGACGCAAGCAGAAGGCCGTCACGGGCGGCCAGACCAGCAGCTTCTCCTACGACGGCAACCGGCCGGTTCCCGCAAGCGAAACCCGTCCCGACGGCGTCACCGCCAGCTTTGCCTGGGAGCCGCCCCTCGGCTTCGCCCGCACGCGCATCAGCGCGGGCGGCATGGTCCAGACCTATAGCTATGCGCCGGCCGGCATCCTGCTGACCGACGCCACCCAGGCCGGCGGCGCCATCCGCGATATCACCTATTACCCGTCGGGCCTGCTCAAGGGCGAAACCACCCGGACCGCCCCCGATGCCCCCGCCCGCAGCACCTCGTATCTGCACTCGCTGCAGGGACGGCTGCAGCACTGGACCGATGTCGGCGGCACCACCCAACGCTTCGCTTATGACGGGCTTGGCCGGAACACGAGCATCACCGACCCCGGCCTGACCGCCAGCCTCAGCTACGACGCCTTCGGGCGCCCGTCGAGCTGGACCACGACCGACCCCACCACCGGCCGCACGCTCACCACCACCCTCGGCTACGACGCCTTCGGACTTGAGACCAGCCGGGAAATCTCGGGCGCCGCCAGCCTCTCGATCTCGCAGAGCTGGCGGGCGAACGGCCAGATCCAGAGCCGGACCACCCGTCAGGGCGGCACCACGCTCCGGCAGGAGAGTTTCGGCTATGACAGCCGCAACCGCCTGACGAGCTACAGCTGCACCGGCAGCCAGCCGCCGACCGATGTCTCGGGGCGCACCATCTCGGCCCTGGCGCTCACCTATGACGCGCTCGGCAATGTACTGGGCTGCACCACCACCCTCGCCGACGGCACCGACACCGCCGTCTTCACCTATGACACGACCGATCCCACACGGCTCGTCCGGGTCACCCACACCCATCCCGGCTATCCGGCCCGGATCGACCTCGCCTATGACAGCGCCGGGCGGATGATCCTCGATGCCGCCGGACGACGATTGGGCTATGACCCGCTCGGCCGGCTGATCACGGTCGATGGCGGTACGACCGCAAGCTATGGCTATGATGCAACCGACCGGCTGATCCTTCAGGGCCCGACTGGCGGCGGCCAGGAGCTTCACTATCGCGGCAGCCTGCTCACCAACCAGATCGAGACCGGCGGCTCCCTGCGCTTCCCCAGCCTGGCGGGGCTCGCCCTCGGCCAGCGCCGCGACGGAAGCGGAGCCGCCACGACGCTCTACGGTACCGACGGCAAGGGGAGTGTGCTGCTCGCCGCCGGCATCGGCAGCTTCGCCTACACCCCCTATGGCTTCCGGCCGATCTCGACCGCCGTGCCCAACGGCTTCGATGCCGAACGGCAGGATCCGGCGACCGGCATGATCCATCTGGGCAATGGCTACCGGGCCTATGATCCGGCCCTGATGCGCTTCACCACGCCTGATTCCTGGAGCCCCTTCGGCCCGGGCGGCATCAATCGCTACGCCTATTGCGCAGGCGACCCCATCAACCTGGCCGATCCGACGGGGCATCTGAGTGTCAGCGCCTGGATCGGTATCGGTCTCGGCATCGTGGGGATCCTTGCCACTGCCGCAACCTTTGGTCTGGCCGCCGCACCGGTGATCGCGGCCGAAGGTGTGATCGCAGGGATCAGCGCCGGCGCCTCGGCGATAGGCGTGATCGGCGGGCTTGGCCTTGCTGCCGACGTTACCGGCATCGTCAGTGGCGCCCTTGAAGATGCGGCACCGCAGGCCTCCGCCATCCTGGGCTGGGTATCGATGGGCCTTGGCGCCCCGGGGGCGATGGAGGGCCTGACCAGGCTCGGCAGCACCGTCGGCCGTCGGGTCGGCAACAGCCTTTCAGAGCTGTCGGAGCGTGTCGCGACCATCCAGCGCGAAGGACTGGGCGGCCGTGGCGCGCCCAGGGCGGCGCGCGCCTGGGCAGCGGAGGCCCGGCCGCCCCGCAGACCCTGGGAAGTCGCCACGGAAGGTCGCCAGACCGTACGCGCAACCTCGGGCGTCGAATCACCCCGGACGGGTTTCGACAATGGCAGGCCTACCGACGTCCAGGGCGGGGGAACGGCCCGGACCAGCGAATACCCGCATCTGTCCCCAGCCGAGAATGACCGCGCCCGCCCTGCAGGACAGCAGCGCGAGCATGTGACCTCCACCCGTTATGTCACCACGACGATCGGCGGCTGGAACGACAGCCAGCTCATGCACGAGCGCTTCGATGTCGTGCAGCGTTTCCGGCAGGACAATCAGATCGGCGCGCAACCGCTGCATGACAGATTCATTGCAGCCGACAACCAGGGGCGCCTCTACAACGTCACAGCGAGTTCGCCGAACGGCAGAACGCAGGTGCCCACTCGCGGCGTCCCGCTCAGCGAGACAAATGCCGATCGCCTGACCTTCACCGTCGGCAGCCAGACCACAGACGCACCGCTGAGCCCGCGCAGCATACGCCGGCGCGTCCCCGACGCCGGCTACCGGTAATCACCCTCCTCCGCAGACCCACCCGCATGTCAAAGGGAGACAGCCAGATGGACGCCGTGCAGAGACAAGCCGCCGCTGGTACCTACGAGAACCCGAAAGTCTGGGGGAACGACGCCCAGAAAGGCGACATCTTCGTCGTCCGCCAATCCGATGCGGACAACAATAACATCTACGCCGCAGGCGACTTCATGATCGCCCAGTTCGACGGCAGCAGCCGCGGCCGTTACTATCCCGGCTGGGGCGAGAACAATGCCGACTGGCAGCACGCCTGGAGCGGCCTGTCCGATTTCCGCATCGTGTTCGAAACCGGCGCCGCCTCCGGCTCGATCTACGGCAACGGTCTCAACCAGATCGGCGTGCGGATCTACTTCACACCGATCGATGTGAACGGCACCGTGGTGCCGCTGAGTTCGGCCGTGCTGGCACGCACCAGCATCACCCTGCTCGACTACACCACAGCCCAGTCCCTGCCTTCGGGCTGGGCCTATGGCACCTCGGTCAACCAGTTCCATACCCTGCCGGAAGGCCAGAGTACGGCGGCGCGTTTTGCCGAATTCGTTCAGGAGGTCACGACCTATTACGTGACCTGCGCCACCGATGCACGGTCGCGCGCCATCACCATCGGCAGCAAGATCACCCTGCCGGGTGGCGGTTACGCGCTGAACGCCGACCAGCATTTCAACGCCCCAGCCGGCAACTTCAAGAACAGCGTCGCGCTCCGCGCCCTGACGCCCATCTTCTACAATTCGAGCAACACCCGTCTCGACCGCGAGGACACGGCCAACGGCAAGGATTGGGACCAGGACAACTATTATTTCACCATCACCGAGCAGGGCTGCTACATCATCCGCTCCGACATCAGCGGTGCGCCGAGCGGGCCGTCGAACTGGTCGATCATCTCGAAGGACAAGCACCCCAACTGGCACTACATCTGGCAGTTCGGGGCTGAGAGTCCGTCCGAGAAGTTATCTATGATTTCCGGCTCCTTGCGATTCTGCGCATCATGATCCGGATCATCGCGAGGCGGAGGAATGCCAAAGCCATCCGTGAGAGGTTCTCGAAGTCTTTG
>NZ_JBBIAB010000005.1:300000-375487 GCF_039634785.1 Tistrella mobilis
CGTCTTGCCGGTGGCACGGTCCCCCACGATCAGCTCCCGCTGGCCGCGGCCCAGGGCGAAGAGGGCGTCCACCACCAGCAGGCCGGTTTCCACCGGCTCGGTGACCAGATCGCGATCCATGATCGCCGGTGCCGGGCGTTCGACCGGCAGGGTTTCCGTCGCCTTCACCGCCCCGCCCCCGTCCAGCGGCCGGCCCAGCGGATCGATGACCCGGCCCAGCAGGCCCGGGCCCACCGGCACCGTCACCACCTGGCCGGTGCCCCGCACGGGGCTGCCGGCTGCGATGCCGGCGCCGTCATCCATCATCACCGCGCCGATCCGCCCGGTGTCGAGGGTGAGCGCGAAGGCGCGGCGGCCCTCGCCCATATCCAGCAGCTCCATCAGCCGGATATCGGGCAGGCCCGAGACCAGGGCGATGCCGTCACCCATACGCTCCACCCGGCCGACCGCTTCGGCGGCAGCCCCCACCCGGGCACGATCGAGCCGGGCCTCGCCATCGGCCAGCCAGGCGCCGTCATCGGCCATGGCGGCCTGCTGGATCGGATCACTGGCGGTCATCGCGCGCGAACTCCCGGGCAATCTGCGCCAGATCGGCGCGGAAACTGTTGGTGACCACGGCATGATCGGCCGCGGCCTCGAAGCCCGCGATCAGTGCGGGCTCGACCCTGATCTCCAGCGGCGGGACTGACCCGAGCACCCGGCCGATGGCCGCCTCGAGCGCAGCGCGCGTGGCCGCGCTCACCTCGGTGGCGGCCAGCAGCACCAGCGTTTCACCCCCATCGGTGAAGCGTCGTTTGACCGCATCGGGCAGGCCATCCAGGGCCTGGGCAAACCCTTCGATGAAACCGTCGAGACGTGCTTCGATCGGCAAACGGTCAAGCAGGCGCGCCGCGATTCGCGCCGCCAGGGTCCTGGCTGCGGCCTCGACTTCAGTGGTGCGCGCCGCCGCCGCGCGATCGGCCGCTTCCGTAGCCCGCGCCGTGATCCGCGCCGCTTCGGCCTGTGCCGCATCGATCACGGCGGCTGCCGCCCGATCTGCAGCCGCAACAGCCGCGGCCTCGGCAGCGGCATGGCCGGCCTTCAGGGCCGCATGTTCAGAGGCAGCGGTCGCCCGTTCGGCAAGGGCGGCCTGCCGCGCCGCCTCGGCTTCGTCGAGGATCGCCCGCGCCGCCTGCTGGCGCCGGTCGATCATCGCCGTAACCGGCTTGAACAGAAAGCGGCCAAGCAGCCAGATCAGGACCAGGACGTTGACCGCCTGAATACCCAGCGTCCACCAGTCGATATGCATGGCGACGGGCCGATCAGCCGACGAAGGGATTGGCGAACAGCACCAGCAGCGCGATCACCAGACAGTAGATCGCCATGGTCTCGATCATCGCCAGGCCGACGAACAGGGTGCGCGACAGGGTTGGGGCCGCCTCGGGCTGGCGGGCGATGGCATCCATCGCAGCCGCCACTGCCCGGCCTTCGCCGAGCGCGGGGCCGATGGCGCCGAAAGACACCGCCATCGCGGCGGCGAGAATGCTGACGATCTCGATCCAGTTGGTCATGACGCAGTCCCGGAGGAGGTAGGGGAGGAAGAAGATGTGGACGTATGGCCGGAAGCGGGCGGTGAGCCGCCCTCGCCTTCCAGCCCGGAGGCGATGAACACCATGGCGAGCACGGCGAAGATGTAGGCCTGCACCGCCCCGGTCAGCAGGTCGAGCGCCATCAGCGGGATGGGCACCAGAAGCCCCGCCAGCGACAGCACGATGCCGATCACGAACACGCCGCTCATCACATTGCCGAACAGGCGGATGACCAGAGAGAAGGTCCGGGTGATCTGCTCGACAAGGTTGAGCGGCACCATCACCAGGCTGGGCTCGGCAAAGGTCTTCAGATAGCCGCCGAGCCCCTGCGCCCGGATGCCGAAGACGATCACCGAGACGGCGACGATGGCGGCCAGTGCCGCATCGGTTTCGATATGCGCGGTCGGCGGCTCGATACCCGGCACCAGCGAGGACCAGTTGGCGGTCAGGATGAACACCAGCAGCGTACCGATCAGGGCGCGAAACCGCGCCGGCTCCACCCGCATGGTCTCGCGGATCTGACTGTCGATAGCCTCGACCACCAGTTCCAGCACGGCCTGCATCCGGCCCGGCATCAACTCCAGCCGCCGGGTCAGCATCCAGGAACCGCCGGCAAGCAGGATCATGATGCCCCACGTCACCAGCACCGGCGTGGCGATCGGCACCGGCCCCAGATGAAAGGCGATCGGGGTTTCGAGCGGTGATCCGATCACGACGACCGCCCCCCATCGGGCAGCATGGCGGCGGATCGACGGCGCACCCGGCCGACCACCACCCGCCGCGCGATCAGGACACCCAGGGCAGCCGCCAGCAGCGGCCCCGCCCCCTGGCGGGCCGCCAGCACCAGAACCGGCACCAGAACGGCGAAGCGCGCCACCTGCATCGCTATGGCAAGACCGATGCGGCCGCCGGCGAAGAGATCTGTGTTCCGTCGCAGCACCAGAAAAAACCCGGCCCCGGCAGCAAGCCCCGCGACAAATGCCAGCGCCAGCGCCGTCGGATCCACCGTCAGGGTCGAGAGGGCGTTCATGGGCGATGCATCCATTTCCAGGCCGACCAGAAGCCGAGTGCCACGCCCGCCATCAGCAGGGCGGCAGCGAAGGTGATGCCGGTGCCGGCCAGCCGGTCGAACCAGCGGCCGAGGAACAGGCCGAGCAGCATCGGCGTCACGATCATCCAGCCGAGCACGCCGATCTGCCCCAGCCGGTGACCGATCCCGGGCTCATGATCCTTGCGTTTCGCCACCTCGCGGGCGGCCTGGCGATCGGCGGCCTGCTCCATCCGCCGGTCCTGACGGCGGTCGCGCGGCGGGGTCATGGCGTCGCCTCCCCGGTCATGGTGTCGCCTCTTCGGGCCGGTCGCGCAGATAGCGCACCATCTGCCGCACGGCGCGGGTCTGCATGCCGACCTCTGCCGTGCGGGCCTTGCGGTCGGCATCGTCGCGTGCCTCGCGGGCCGCGGCGATGTCGGCCTTAAGCCGCTCCGGATCGGTGCCGGTCACCACGCTGCGGGCGGCCAGCGAAATGTCGCACCCGCCCTCGACCCTGAGCACCCCGCCCGAGACGACACCATACTCCGCATGCCCGTCGGCCCGCCGCCAGCCGATCACCGAGGCGTCGAGGACGGTCAGGAAATCGGCATGGCCGGGCAGGATGCCGAAACCGCCGCTGGCATCCTCGGCCCGCACCGACACCACATCGTCCAGGTCGCGGACCACGGTCGCGGGTGTGGCGATCACCAGATGCAGGCGCCGGCCGCTCATGCTGCCGCATCCCCGCGCCGGTCGTCCCGGCGCCGGGCCTCCATGCGCTGGCGCCCTTCCTCCAGATCGCCGATCATGTAGAGCGCATCTTCCGGCCAGTCGTCGCACTTGCCGTCGAGGATCGCGCGGCAGCCGGCGATGGTATCGGCCAGCCTGACCGACCGTCCCGGCGTGCCGGTGAAGGCTTCGGTCACCTTGAAGGGCTGGGTAAGGAAACGTTGCAGGCGCCGGGCCCGCTCTGCCAGGCGGCGGTCTTCGGCCCCCAGCTCTTCCAGGCCCAGCAGCGAGATCACGTCCTGAAGTTCACGGTAATGCTCGATGGTCCGGCGCACCTCTTCAGCCGTGCGGGCATGGGTTTCGCCCACGATCAGCGGGTCGAGCAAGGTGGAGGAAGAGGCGATCGGATCGATTGCCGGATACATGCCCTCGGCCGCCATCGATCGCGACAGCACGACCAGACTGTCCATATGCCCCGCAATTGCGGTCACCGCCGGGTCGGTGAAGTCGTCGGCCGGCACATAGACCGCTTCGATCGCCGTCACCGCGGCCCCGCCGACCGAGGCAATACGCTCCTGAAGGGCGGCGACTTCGCTCGCCAGGGTCGGCTGATAGCCGACACGCGAGGGCAACCGGCCCAGCAGGCCCGAGACTTCCATGCCGGCCTGGACGAAGCGGAAGACATTGTCCATCAGCAGCAGCACGTTGCGGCCCCGCTGATCGCGGAAATGCTCGGCCACGGCAAGCGCGGTCATCGGCACCCGCCAGCGTGCGCCGGGCGGTTCGTTCATCTGACCGAAGACCAGGACGGTCCGCTCCAGCACGCCTGAATTACGCATGTCGAGCAGCAGCTCGTGGCCTTCCCGCGATCGCTCGCCGATGCCGGCGAAGACCGAGATGCCCTGATAGCCCGACACCATGGCCTGGATCAGTTCCATGACCAGCACGGTCTTGCCGACGCCGGCACCGCCGAACATCGCGGCCTTGCCGCCATGGGCGAGCGGGGTCAGCAGATCGATGACCTTGATGCCGGTCTCGAAGACATCGGTGGCGGCGGTCTGATCGGCCAGGGCCGGTGCGGCCTGCAGGATGGGCGCGCGGGGCACGTCGTCGGGCAGGGCCGCCCCCTTGTCGCCGATCCGCCCGGTCGCGTCGAGCAGCCGGCCGAGCACGGCATCCCCCACCGGCACCATCACCGGCGCCCCGGTCGCGATTGCCTCGGCCCCCCGGCGCAGCCCGCCGGTCGGCATCAGGGCGATGGCGCGGACATGCTCGCGGTCCAGATGGGACTGAACCTCGGCCACGATCTCGGGCGCGTCGCCGTCGTGGACGTGAAGCACATGGCCGATGGCGGGCAGATCGCCCGCGGGAAAACGGATATCGAGCACCGCGCCACGCACGGCGGTGATCACGCCCGGACCGCTCATGGAGTCGGAACCTCCTGCTGAGCCTGCGGCCCTTCACGGGCCCTTCATTGCTGCTACGCACAATCTCCACCCCGATGCTCCCTCCGACCTTGATCAGGATCAAGCAATTCAGGATTCGGCCGGGGTTCATGCACCGATCCTCATTTGGTTCATTCAGTGAACCACGATTTGCGTATTGACACCAACGGACAGGCCGCGCAGGATCCATTCAAGTCAAGATGATCACCGGCGCATGAAGTCCGGTGGCGCGACGGGAGGACGACAAGTCATGGGCTACACGCTCGCGGAGAAGGTTCTCGCGCGGACCTCAGGTCGCGATCACGTTCGGGCCGGAGATGAAATCGAGGCCCGCCCCGATTTCGTCATCGCGTATGATTTTCCCGGCTATACCGATGTGATCTTCCGTCAGATGCGGGACGATTTCGGTATAGAGCGTGTCGACGATGCATCCCGCTTCGCCATCTTCATCGACCACATGGTTCCGACGGCCACGCCGAAGGAAGAAGAGCTTCACCAGATGACCCGGGCATGGTGCGCCGAACAGGGCGCAGCCCTTTACGAGCGCCACGGCATCGGTCATCAGGTCTCGGCCGAGGTCGGCTATGCGGTGCCCGGCGGCTTCGCGGTCCATTTTGACGGTCATGTCAGCCAGCTCGGCGCCTTCGGTTCGCTGGCGATCGGGCTGCGCCGCAACCTTCTTGAGGCCTTCGTCCGCCCCGCCATCTCGATCAGGGTGCCGGAGACGGTGCGGATCGATCTGACCGGTTCTCTCCGGCCGGGGGTGATGGCGCGGGACGTCTTCCACCATCTGGTCCGGGCGCTCGGCCCCAAATTCGCCGCCTTCAAGGTGCTGGAACTGGGCGGGCCGGCGGTTGCGGAGATGAGCATCGAAAGCCGGCAGACGATCTGCGGCCTTGCGATGTTCACTGGCGCCACCACCGCTGTCATGATGCCCGACGACAAAACCGCGGACTGGCTGGGAGACCGGCCGAAGCTCGCGCTCGACCCGGTATTCAGCGACGACGATGCCGTCTATGCCGCCCGCCACACCGTCGACCTGTCGGCGCTGGAGCCGGTGGTCGTCCTGCCGCCCACGCCCTCCAATACCCGCGATCTCTCGGAGGTGATCGGCACCGAGGTCCAGGCCGGCTATCTCGGCAGCTGCGCCAGCGGCCGGATCGAGGATCTGCGCGCTGCGGCCCAGGTGCTGAAAGGCCGTCAGATCGCCCCCGGCTTCGCGCTTCATGTCGTGCCCACCAGCCGGGCGCTGATGGCTCAGGCCGCGGCCGAAGGTTTGATCACCACGCTGGTCGAGGCGGGCGCCTTCGTCAGCAGCCCGTCCTGCGACTATTGCTTCGGCCGGATCGCGACCATGGCCGAAGGCCAGCGGGCGGTCTCTACCGGCACACTCAACGTGCCCGGCCGCATGGGACATCCGAAGTCCGAGATCTTCCTGTGCAATGCCGCAGCCGTGGCTGCCGCCGCCATCGAAGGCCGGATCGCGGATCCCCGCCGCTATCTCTGAAGGCGGCCCCGCCGCCGGGGTCACCCGTCTCCGGCCCCGCCTTTCCGGCCCTTCTCCGCCATCTTTCCCATCCAGGAGTGCAGCCCATGTCGCTGCCCGATCTCCGCGGTCGCGCCGTCTGGGTGTTCCGCGAGGACGACTACGACATCGACCGCATCATCGGTGTCGAGAACATCAAGATCACCGATATCGACGCGCTGGCCGCGCTGGTGATGAAGGATGACGAGCCCGGCTTTCCGCAGAAGGTCCGGCCCGGCGACCTGCTGGTCGGCGCCGACAATTTCGGCTACGGCCATCCGCATTATCCGGCCATGCGCGCCATGCGCCATCTGGGTGTCGCGGGCGTCATCGCCGACGGCTTCTCACCCGGCTTCTGGCGGGGTGAAATCAGCATGGGCTTCCCGCTGATCCCCTGTCCGGGCGTCGCGGCCGCCACCGACCGCTTCGACAGCCTGGAGGTCGACTGGCAGGCAGGCTGCGTCCGCAACCTGACCAGGGGCTGGGAAAAGCCGTTCGAACCGCTGTCGGTCGCCGACCGGGCGATGCTCGAAGCGGGCGGACTGGTGCCCTATCTCAAGCGCGCGGTCGATGCCGATCGCGCCCGCGCCGGAGGCTGATCCCATGCTTGCGCAAATGGCGGTCAGCGGCATCGCGCTCGGTGCCATCTACGGTCTCGTCGCGCTCGGTATCGTGCTGGTCTATCGGGCGACGGGGGTGATCAATTTCGCCCATGGCGAAGGCGTCATGATCTCGGCCTTCATCGCCTGGACCCTGCTCGAAGCCGGGGTCCCCTACTGGCTGGCGGCCATCCTGACCATCGCCGCCGCCGCCCTGATCGGCCTTGCGATCGAAGTGGTGCTGATCGGCCGCTTCATCGGCAAGCCGCTGCTCGCCAATGCGATCGCTACCCTCGGCCTCTACCTGATCCTGGGCGACGTCGCGGTCTGGATCTGGGGCAAGGATCCCCACGACATGGCCGGGCCGTTCTCGCAGGCGCCGATCCTGATCGGCGGCGTGGCGGTCAGTCTCGCCGATCTCGGCATCATCGCGACCTGTCTGGTGCTGTCGGCGGCGCTCTTCGCCTTCTTCCGCTATGCCCGGACCGGTATCGCCATGCAGGCGGCCATGAGCAACGAAACCGCGGCCCGGCTGCAGGGCGTGCCGGTGGCCCGCATGCACGGCCTGGCCTGGATGCTCTCCTATATGGTGGGTGCTGTGGCCGGCCTGCTGATCGCACCGCTGACCTTCCTGCATTTCACCATGATGCAGCAGGCCCTGCATTTCGCCTTTGCCGCCGCGGTTCTGGGCGGGTTGACCTCGATGCCGGGCGCGCTCGTCGGCGGCGCCATCGTCGGGCTGACGGCGAACCTCACCGGCGCCTATGTGGACTCGGCGTTCAAGGAATTCATGCCCTTCCTGGTCATGCTCGCGATCCTGATCGTCAAGCCCTCCGGCCTGCTCGGCCGTCACGCGACCAAGAAGATCTGAGGCGGAGGGAGACCTATGACCATGAGCCTCGATCTGCCCGCCGCGCGCAGCCGCCCCGGCCGTCTTGCCCTCGCCGGGCTCGGCATCGCCGTTCTGCTGGCCCTGCCCTTCATCCTCGGCGGCTATTTCCTGTTCATCGCCAGCCTGGTGCTGGTCTATGTGCTGGCCGCCTTCGGCACCAATCTGCTGACCGGCTACACCAATCTCATCTCGCTGGCAGGGGCCGTGTTCTTCGGCATCGGCGCCTATGGCGCCGCCATCCTGACCGGGGAATACGGTGTCACTCTGCTGGTCGCGGCGCTTGCCGCAGGCCTTGTCGCCATGGTCGTCGGCCTGCTGCTCGCCATCCCGCTGCTGCGCCTGGAAGAGGTCTTCCTCGCCATGGCGACGCTCGGCTTCGTGATGATCTTCGCCGAGATCGCCAAATCGGGTGGCGAGTTGACCGGCGGCGAGAACGGCATGGGCGTCGCCGCGCCGGATCTCTTCGGCCTGGAACTCGGCGGCGCCGGCACCTACTGGATGCTGCTTGCGGTGGTCGCGGTGCTGATGTGGATGGGGGCCAATTTCGGGGCCAGCCGCTGGGGGCGTGCGCTCAAGGCGGTGAAGGGCAGCGAATCCGCCGCCCGGATCATGGGGCTCGACACCGCCCGCCTCAAGATCGTCGCCTTCGCGCTGTCCTCTTTCTATTGCGGCGTCGCCGGTGCGCTCTACGGCCCGCTGATCCGCTTCATCGACCCGTCCACCTTCGATCTGATGGTCTCGATCAGCTTCGTGTCCATGGTGATCGTGGGTGGTCTGGGCTCTATCCGCGGCTCGATCCTGGGCGCCGCCTTCGTGATCGCGGTGCCGCAATGCCTTACCTATCTGGGGCTCGATCAGGTCCAGCGGTCGGTCTATGGCCTCGCCATGATCCTGTCGCTGATGTTCCTGCCGGGCGGCCTTTCGGGTCTCGGCCACACGCTGTTCCGGAGGCATCGCCCGTGACCGCTGCACCCGAACTGCTGACAATCCGCGACCTCGCCATCTCTTTCGGCGGCCTGAAGGCGGTGGACGGCATCGACGTCACCGTCGAGCAGGGGGAAGTCCATGCCCTGATCGGCCCCAACGGCGCCGGCAAGACCACCGTGCTCAACTGTGTCAGCCGGTTCTACGACGCCGCGCGCGGCAGCATCCGCTTCGGCGACCAGGAACTTCTGGGCCTCAAGCCCCACCGGGTCGCCCGGCTGGGCATTGCACGCACCTTTCAGAACCTCGAGCTGTTCCCGGAACTGAGCGTGCTCGACAACGTGCTGATCGGCCGCGACCGGGCGATGTCGGCGGGCATTCTGCCGGCCATGCTGCGCCTGCCGTCGGAACGGCGTGAAGCGATCCGCGAACGCGACCATGCCCTTGGTCTGATCGACGAGGTGGGTCTTGGCGGCGATGCCGACGCCATCGTCGCGGATCTCCCCTATGGCCGTCAGAAGCTTGCCGAACTCGCCCGCGCCCTGGCACTGGATCCCAGACTGCTGCTGCTGGACGAACCGGCCGCCGGCATGAACCAGACCGAAGCGCGCACCCTCGGCGACCTGCTGCTGCGGCTGCGCGACCGCCACGGCCTGACCATCCTGCTGATCGAACACAACATGTCGCTGGTGATGCGGGTGTCGGACCGGATCACGGTCATGGAGCAGGGCCGCTTCCTTGCCGCCGGCACCCCGCCCGAGATCGAGCGCCACGAAGCCGTGATTGCCGCCTATCTGGGCAATCGCGATGCGGATGCCATCCCCCGGCGCGACCGGCGCCGCCAGGGCCCGACGAAGGAGATGGCCCATGCCTGATACGCCCATTCTGGAGGTCTCGGGCCTCGTCGCCGCCTATGGGGCGATCCGTGCCCTGCACGGGATCGATCTGTCGCTCATGCCGGGCGAGGTTGTGGCCGTGCTGGGGGCCAACGGCGCCGGCAAGACCACCCTGCTGCGCTGCCTGTCGGGGCTGCTGAAGCCGGTCGACGGCCGGATCGTCTTCGACGGCGACGACATTGCGGACAAGCCGGCCGAAGGACTGGTCGCCCGCGGCATCTCGCATGTTCCCCAGGGCCGGATGGTGTTCCCGGGATTGAGCGTGCGCGAGAACCTGATCGTCGGCGGCTGGACCCGCGACCGTGCCGCCACGGCCCAGGGTATCGATCGCGCCTGCACCTATTTCCCCCGGCTTGCCGAGCGCATGGACCAGCAGGCCGGCACGCTGTCGGGTGGCGAGCAACAGATGCTCGCCGTCGCCCGCGGGCTGATGTCAGAGCCCCGCCTGCTGATGCTCGACGAACCCTCCATGGGTGTCGCGCCGGTGATCAAGGCCGTGATCTTCGATGCGCTGGCCGACATCGCCCGCGACGAGGGCGTCACCATGCTGATCGTCGAACAGGATGCCGAACTGGCGCTCGACCTCGCCGACCGGGGCTATGTGCTGGAAACCGGCAGTCTGGCGGTCCAGGGCCCGGCCGAAGCGCTGCTCGCCGATGATGCCCTGCGCCGTGCCTATCTGGGCGGCTGATCCGCCCCCCCTTGAAGACTTCGCATCCGCACCGCCGGCGGATCCGCCCGCATCAAGAGATCCCCGGCACCACAGGGAGGAGAGACCGGATGACCCTGCGCTTCGACCGGCTGCGCCGCCGTCTGCTGACGGCTGCCGCCGCCATCGCCCTTGCATCCGCCCTGCCGGCGGGGCTGTCGCACCCGGCTTTCGCCGCAGATCCCGGCGTTTCCGACGACGCCGTCAAGGTCGGCAGCACCCTCGCCCTCTCGGGCACGCTCGCCTATATGGGCAAGGCCGTGCAGGAGGGCATGGAAACCTATTTCGGCATGCTGAACGATCAGGGCGGCGTCAACGGCCGCAGGATCGAACTCGTCTCCTATGACGATGAATTCAAGCCGCCAAAGGCCGTCGCCAACGCCAAGCTGCTGGTGGAGCGCGACGACGTGCTCGCCCTGGTCGGCCCGGTGGGGACCGCCACGGTGCTTGCGGCCTATGAATATCTGGAGCCCAAGGGCGTGCCGATCGTAGGCGCGCTCAGCATCTCGGATGCCGTGACCAATCCGCCGCGGAAGCTGCTCTTCGCCCTGCCCTCGCCGCAGTCGACCGAGGCCCCGGCCTATGTCGACTATGCCGTGAACGAGCTTGGCGCCAAAAAGGTCGCGATGCTGGTTCAGAACGACGCCTGGGGCAAACCCGCGCAGGACTATACCGAAAAGCAGCTCGCCACCCACGGCATGAAGCTGGTCGAGGTCCAGAATTTCGAGCGCCTGGCCACCGACCTGACCAGCCAGGTGGCGCGGCTGAAGGCGGCCGAGCCCGATGTGGTCATCCTCTATGCCCTGGGCCAGCAGGCGGCGATCTTCTTCAAGAATGCCGAAAAGCTGGGCTGGAACCCGACCGTGTTCGGCGCAGGCGGGCTGAATGATCCGAAATTCGTCGAGCTGCTGGGCGGCGGTGCCGGCAAGACCCTTTATGTCGCCTCCTATTACGACCCGGTCGATGGCGAGAACCCGGCGATCAAGGCCTTTGTCGCGGAATACGGCAAGCGCTTCCCGAAATCGACCCCGTCCAGCCTGGCGCTGATGGGCTATTCGGCGGCGGCGACTTTTGCCGAAGCCCTGAAGCAGGCGGGCGACGACCCCACCCGCGAAAAGCTGGTCGGCGCGCTCGAAGGCATGAAGGGCTTCGATCAGAAGATCGGCCCCGCGATCACCTTCGCGCCGCTCTCGGACGATCCCTATTCGCGCCGCGGCCAGACGGGCGTGGTGCTGATGCAGCTTAAGGATGGCGGCTTCCGCTCGCTCGGCGCCGTGATCGACCCGGTTCGCGGCGGCAGGTAACCGCGCCTGAGGCCGGCCGGGTGACACCCCCGGCCGGCCGCGCCGCACGACAGATGCGCTCCTTTCCACGAAAGAGAATCCGACCGATGTCCCATGCCCGCATGCTCCGCGACCGGATCGAGGCCGGCCAGACCGTCTGGATGGCCGGTGCCTATGACGTGTTGTCGGCCCGGCTGGTCGCCGATGCCGGCTTCGACGCCGTCTTCACCACCGGCTTCGGCGTCTCGGCCAGCCTGCTGGGAGAGCCGGATGTCGAGCTTTACACCATGACCGAGAATGTGGGTGTGGTCCGCGCCATCGGCGACGTGATCGACATGCCGCTGGTTGCCGATGCCGATACCGGCTATGGCAATGTGGTCAACATCGTGCGCACCGTGCGCGCCTTCGAGAAGGCCGGTGCCGCCGCGATGATCTTCGAGGACCAGGTCGTGCCCAAGCGCTGCCCGGTGGTCGCCGGTGCGCTCGAGATCCTGCCCATCGACGAGGCCACGGCCAAGATCCGGGCGGCCGTCGATGCCCGCCGCGATCCGGACACCATCATCGTCGCCCGCACCGATGCCGAGACCATGGACGAGTGCATCCGCCGCGGCCAGGCCTATGCCGAGGCCGGAGCCGACCTCATCCAGCCGATTTCACGCTGCGTGAAGTCGAAAGCCGATCTCGTCGCGCTCCGGCAGGCGGTGGGCAAGCCGCTGTCGCTGCAGATCCTGGGCTGGCTGGAAGATGAACTGTCGCCCGAGGAAATTGCCGAGGTCGCAGGCTTCGCCACCTTCCCCCTGGTGCCGCTGATGACGGCGACCCAGGCGCTGGTCGACAATCTGTCCGTGCTGGCGCGCGACCGCAGCACCCGCAACCTGCCCCGCGCCCGCACCCAGCCACAGGTGTTCAAGAGCCTGATCGGCTACTCGCGCATTGAAGAGTTGCAGGATAAGTATATCCGCGCCAGATGACGGCAGACGCGATCCCGGCCGAGCGGCCGGTATGGGTGAAAGTGGCAGGCATGAAGGCGAACGGACGGATGGGCGACGAGCCCGAGACGACAGTTGCGGCCGGCGAGACCGCAGGGAGCGACAGTGGCCCGACCACGGTGCGTGCCGTGCTGCGCGCGGTCCAGGTGCTGCGCGCCTTCACCGTCGTCGAACCCTGGGCGACCCTGACCGAAGTCGTCGCCCGGACCGGCCTCGACAAGGCCACCACGCGGCGGCTGCTGGTGACGCTGATCGAAGCGGGTCTCGTGGTCCAGGACCGCGAGACCCATCGCTACGCCCTCAGCCTGGCGATGATCGAGCTGTCCAGCGCCGTGCCTGACAATCTGGGGCTGCGCAAGGCTGCGGCCCCGATCCTCACCGATCTGGCGCGCGAGATCGACGGGACGACCTTTCTGTCGATTTACCGCGAACATTCAGCGCTTTGCCTTGAGAAGTTCCACCATGACCGGTCGATTCAGGTGCGCTGGTGGGCGGTGGGCGGTGCCCTGCCCGCCAATGTCGGCGGTGCCCCCAAGCTGCTGCTCGCCTTCCAGCCATCGGCAGAGATCGAGCGCGCGATCGGCCAGGGGTTGAGCCGGCTTACCCCGCACAGCATCACCGATGCCGATGCGTTCCGGGAGGAACTCGGTCGGATCCGCACGCAGGGGCACGTCATCGCCGTCGACGATGTGGTCGAAGGCCTGGCGGCCATGGCGGCACCGGTGCGCGATCGCGATGGCCGGGTGATCGCGGCCGTTTCCCTCGCCGGCCTCACCCCGCATATCGCAGGCAGCCGTGCGGCCGCAAATCTGGCGGCACTGCTCGATGCCGCGCGCCGGATCAGCCAGAGCGTGGGCTGATCCGCACGGCCCCCACCCCGTGCCGCCACGCGCGTGATTCCAGGCCGTACAGGGGGTTGCGCGCCATTTTGCTGTCGCATCCGGCCTGGAACCTGCCTATAGTGGTTGAAGTCATCGTTTCGAATCAGACGATGACCCGCAGGCGATCCCGCCCGCAGGACGGTTCCGTGCCTCGTTCTCCGACCATACCCCGGTCTTCGTTCGAGCGCTCGGGGTGTCGTGTTCCGGGTGGGTTCCGGCGGAACCTCTGGAATCAGGAGCGCGCGCGTACCGGCAGGCGATTTCGCCCCCAGCCCCCGTCCGGCCAAGTCTTACGGATCCCGTCAGCGCGGTTCCAGACCTACCCGTTCAGGCAACGGCACGGCGCCATCGCCGCTCAGTTTCTCCGAAAGCAAAAACCAAACCGGTGGCCGAAAAGGCTGGAGGATTGCGCTACCTGGGGTGGTGGATCCTGCCCTGATCCGGGACATGGAACCTTTCGGCGTCTCACCGGTTTCCACGCCTCCTTGTATCGTGACGTCCGCCGCGGGGAACGGCGGGCTCCGCAGTCGGAAGGGAAGGGCGACGCGCCATGGCGACCGGCACCGTCAAGTGGTTCAACAGCACCAAGGGCTACGGCTTCATCACGCCTGATACCGGCGGCAAGGATGTGTTCGTGCACATCAGCGCGGTTGAGCGGGCCGGCCTGACGACCCTGAACGAGGGTCAGCGGCTGGAGTACAACGTGTTGACCGAGCGCAAGGGCGAGAAGGCCGTCGATCTCGTTCCGGCCGACTGACAACCCGGCTTCCGGATCCCGGCCGCAGGCCCCGCAGGGAGGCGGGGCAGCGGGTGGTGTCCGGTCGGGTCTCCGGCGACGGAGACCCTGGACGACGCATGGCGCTTCCACAAGCGCCATGACGGGTGGCTGTCAGGCCAGCCATCTGCACCGGATCGGGTTTGCACCGGATCGGGGCGCGGATGCGGGGTCGGATGGCCGCAGGACCAGGAGTGCGCGTACCGGAAGATGCCGGACGGCGGGGAGGAACCGGCGATCCGCATCGACGCTGAACAGTGTCCGGTCACTTTCCGCCTCCATCATCACGTCCGGCGGACCGATCGCGTGTGGAGACGCGGCCGTCGGATCACCAAGACCAGGAAGAGCGACCAGACATGGCGACCGGCACCGTTAAGTGGTTCAACAGCACCAAGGGCTACGGCTTCATCACCCCCGACGAGGGCGGAAAGGACGTCTTCGTTCATATCAGCGCCGTTGAGCGCGCAGGCCTCTCGACGCTGAACGAGGGGCAGCGTCTCGAGTACAGCCTGCTCACCGAGCGCAAGGGTGACAAGGCCGTGGATCTGGTTCCCGCCGACTGAGGCGGAGCCGGGCTCCCGGGTTTCGAGAGAACGGGCGGCAGCGCAGGCTGTCGCCCGTTTTCGTTGCGGGATGCCCCTTCTTTGCCGAACCCCCTTCCTTTCCGAAACCCCTTCCTTGCCTGAGCCATCGTCACCGGAACGTCATTGCCACGCCATAAAACCTGACGGTCGAACGGGTTAAGACTTCGCTCCGAGAAAGCGACACGTGCCGAGGGAGCGGTGCTCCGCCGCTTCAGGCGCCAGTCGCCCGGAGGGCCCTTCCGATGACCACGGTCGCACGAGTTCAGCCGCCGCTCTCCTTCCGCCCGGGTACCACGACATCGGGCGATCACGGCCATGCCGGCCATCCCCACCGACGGCCGCCGGCAGGCCAGGACCGGCGAACGGTCGACAGCCGTACGGGTGGCGAGCGTCGGCAATATCGGACGGTGTTCATTTCCGATCTTCATCTGGGCACGCGCTTCTGTCGCACCGATCTGCTGCTCGATTTTCTCGACACCGTCGACTGCGATCATCTGTTTCTGGTCGGCGATATCGTCGACGGCTGGCGGCTGCGCCGGTCATGGTTCTGGGATGGGCCCCATAATCAGGTCGTGCAGGCGATCCTCGCCAAGGCCGCGGCGGGCACCCGGGTCACCTGGGTGATCGGCAATCACGACGAGTGTCTGATGGCCTATGCCGGCCTCGCCTTCGGCGGGATCGAACTGGTCCGCGAAAGCGAACACGAGCTGGCCGACGGCCGCCGCTTCCTGATCGTCCATGGCGATGCCTTCGACATGGTGGTGCGCTACGCCAAGGGCGTCGCGCTGCTGGGCGACGTTGCCTACAACCTGGCGCTTCGGACCAATCGCTGGCTGAACATCGCGCGCAGGCGGCTTGGCCTGCCCTACTGGTCGCTTTCGGCCTATCTGAAACAGCGGGTCAAGGAAGCGGTCGACTTCATCAATCGCTTCGAGCATGCGGTGACCGACGAGGCCCGGCGCCGCGGTTATGACGGCGTGGTCTGCGGTCATATTCACCATGCCGACATCCGCGAAACCGATGGCATCGTCTATGCCAATGATGGCGACTGGGTCGAAAGCTGCACGGCCATCGCCGAAACCCGCGATGGCCGTCTGCAGATCCTCGACTGGGGCGCCCGCGCCCGCCGCCGCGAACTCGTGGCCCTGGCCCGTGCCCGCCGGTCCCAGACCACCGGTGGGCTGCTGCCGGCACCGGCCGATGCCCGTCGCCCTGCGCGTGAGCCGGCGGCCTGATCGATGACCCAGGACATCACGCCCCCCGTCACGCGCCTCGCCCTGGTCACCGATGCCTGGGCGCCCCAGGTCAATGGTGTGGTCCGCACGCTGGGACGCATGGTCGATGCCATGACGGCAGGTGGTGCCGCAGTCAGGGTGATCGCGCCTGCCGACTTCCGCACCCTGCCCTGCCCCACCTATCCGGAAATCCGGCTCGCACTCGCCACCCCGGCCATGGTCGGGCGGCGGATCCTGGCCCACCGCCCCGATGCCCTGCACATTGCGACCGAGGGCCCCCTCGGCAGCGCCGCACGGCGCTGGGCTTTGCGCCATGGCATCCCTTTCACCACCGCCTTTCACACCCGCTTTCCGGAATATGTCGCCGCCCGCACCGGCCTGCCGCTCAGCCTCTCCTATGGCTTCATGCGCCGGTTTCACAATGCCGGGGTGCGGACCATGGTCGCGACCCCTTCGCTTGCCGAGGACCTCAGGCAGCGGGGGTTTTCGCAGGTCGCCATGTGGTGCCGCGGCGTCGACCTCGACGGTTTTTCGCCCACCCTCCGCGGGGCGCCGCCCCCTAAGGGCGATGATGAACTCGCGCGGCTTCCCGATCTGCCCCGCCCCCTGATGCTCTATGTCGGCCGGGTGGCGGTGGAAAAGAATATCCAGGCCTTTCTCAACACGCCGGATCTGCCCGGCACCCGGGTGGTGATCGGCGACGGCCCGGCCCGGCCGGAGTTGATGCGGCGGCACCCGGACGTCGTCTTCCCGGGGCTGCGCCGCGGTGCCGCCCTTGCCTGGGCCTATGCCCAGGCCGATGTCTTCGTCTTTCCCAGCCGCACCGACACTTTCGGCCTGGTGATGCTGGAGGCGATGGCGAGCGGCGTTCCGGTTGCCGGCTATCCCGTCACCGGACCGATCGACGTGGTCGACGAGGCCGGCGGTACCGGCGCGCTCGACGAAGATCTCGGCGCCGCGATCCGCCGGGCCCTGCCTCTGGGTGGCAGCGCGGCACGCAGCCATGCGGAGCGTTTTACCTGGGATGCCTGTGCCAGCCGCTTTCAGGCGCTGCTGGCACCGTTTTCCCCGGCCCGTCTGCCGGCACCCGCCGGAAAGGCTGCACTGGCAGGGTGACGGCCGCGCGACTGCGCCCCATATCGACGATGACACCCCATCACGCGTCGAGGTTGCCGCAGATGCCCGTCACATCCGATCCCGCCGGCATCGCCGCCGTGGAAGGCCTTGTCCGCGGTCTTCTGTTCCTCGGCGGGTTCCTGCTGCTGGCCCTGGCGGAGCGGTGGCGGCCGCGGCGCGGCCGTCGGCACAGGCTCGACCGTCGCCGGCGGTGGACCACCAATCTGGGTCTTGCGGTCATCGATACCCTGGTTCTGCGTCTTGTTCTGCCGGCAGCAGCGGTCGGCGCCGCTCTCGGCTTCGAAGCGCAGGGTGTGGGCGCCTTCCCGATGCTGGGTCTGCCCGGATGGCTGGCCGCCGTGGTCGGTTTCCTGGCGCTTGATCTCGCGATCTGGGCGCAGCATGTGGCGATGCACCGTGTGCCACTGCTCTGGCGGCTTCACCGCATCCACCATCTCGATACCGCCCTCGACACGACGACGGCCCTGCGCTTTCACCCCGCCGAGATCCTGCTCTCCGCCGGCTGGAAGATCCTGGTCATTCTGGTGCTCGGTATACCGGCCGCGGCAGTTCTCGCTTTCGAAGCGGCCCTGAGCCTGGCGGCTTTGTTCAACCATGCCGATCTCGATCTCGGCCGGGCAGACCGGCCACTCTCCCGCGTGATTGCCACACCGGACTGGCATCGCATCCATCATTCGACGGTTCCGGCCGAGACCGACAGCAATTACGCCTTTCTGCTGACCCTCTGGGACAGGCTGTCGGGCCTGGCCCGGACGGCACCGGCAGGGGGGCATGACGCGATGAACATCGGCCTTCAGGACGACCCGGCCGGGCAGGCATCGCTGCCCGGACTTCTTATCCTGCCCTTCCGGAAACACGAACCGGGATCTTCCAACCGGTTTGCATGATGCAGCACTTTTGCGCAAATCACGTGAATCTGATTCTAGTAATAATTGATTAACCAAGCCCGGCATACCTTCGGGGTCTCGGTGTTCGTCGGCCACTTCGCCCAAAGGGTTTCGCATGCGTATCTCACTCGGGCTCTCCGCCAAGATCATCCTCATCGGCGGCGGGGCGCTCGCAGCCCTTCTGGCGATCGGCATCCTGGCGGTCAGCCGGGTGGCCGAAGATCGTGTGCTCGACCTCTCCCGCGAGTCGGGTCGCACCCTCTCGCGGGAGATCGCACAGGAAGCCGCGCGAAACCTCTCCCTCGATCTTTCGATCGCCCGCGGCATCGCCGGCACGATGGAGACGCTGAAGGCGCAGGGGGTCAGCAGCCGGGCGACCTATGATGCCGTCCTGGAACGGAATTTCACCGAGCACCCGGACCTGCTCGCCGTCTGGGCGGCTTTCGAGCCCAATGCCGTCGACGGCCAGGACATCCTCTTCCAGGGCGAAGAGAACACCGACGACACCGGGCGCTACCTCACCCGGTTCAGCCGGGTCAAAGAGGCCCGCGAACTCGGCGCCGTCACGGGCTATGCCGACGGGCCGGATGCCGGCTTCTACCGCTCGCCGATCGAGACCGGCAAGCCTTATGCCAGCCCGCCGGTGATCCGGCGGATTGCGGGCATTGATGTGCAAACCATCTCGCTCACTGCGCCGATCCGGCTCGACGGCAAGGTGATCGGCGTCGCCGGCGTCGATCTCAATCTGAAGGTCTGGAATGATCGCCTGAACGCGATCCATCCGCTGGATGCGGGCAACGCCGTGCTGTTCACCGACGGCGCCCTGACGGTGACCCACCCCGATCCGTCCAAAATCGGGGCGCCGCTGACCGATCTCTCGGCCGATGCGGCAGATTTCGCCGATGCCGTTCGCCGGGGCGAGGCGCTGGAGCGCACCGCCTGGTCGCCCAGCGTCGAGGCCATGGTCTTCCGGAACGCCGTGCCGGTCGCCGTCACGGGCCTTGAGAGGCCGTGGAGCGTGCTGGTCAACATCCGCGAAAACGCCATGCGCGCGGCATCCTGGGAGATCCGCGATGCGATGGTGATCGGCGGCATCGTGCTCGTGGTCCTGATCGTCGCAGCACTTGCGGTCACGGTCTGGCTGCTGGTGCAGCGGCCGCTCAAGGCATCGATGACCACGATCGGCCGGCTGACCGATGGCGAGACCGCGATCGACGTGTCCGGCACCCATCGTCGTGACGAGATTGGCGGGCTCAACCGTGCCCTGGTGCATTTCCGCGACACACTTGCCGAGGCGGAGCGTCTGCGCCTTGCCCAGGCGGCGGCGGAACGCCGGGCGGAAGAGGCACGGCGCGAGTCGACGCTCGGCCTCGCCGACACGCTGGAACGCGAGGTGCGGGGCATCGCCGACGAAATGACCGAACTTGCCCACGAGCTGGAGCGCGGCGCGGCCGAGATGCGCGGCATCGCCGATACGACCTCGGCCAATTCGGCGACCGTCGCCGCAGCCGGCGAAGAGACCAATGTCAACGTCCAGACCGTCGCCACGGCCACCGAAGAACTGACCGCGTCGGCGCATGAAATCGGCCGGCAGGTTACCACCGCCTCGGACATCATCGCCGAAGCGTCGAGCCGTGCAGCGGACACCGACGGGATCGTCCGCAGGCTTGCCGGTTCGGCCCGGCAGATCGGCGATGTGGTGCAGCTGATCAACGACATCGCCGCGCAGACCAATCTGCTGGCACTCAACGCCACGATCGAGGCGGCCCGCGCCGGTGAGGCCGGCAAGGGCTTCGCGGTCGTCGCCTCCGAGGTGAAAACGCTGGCGACACAGACCGCCAGGGCCACTGAAGAGATCACCGCCAGGATCTCCGCCACCCAGGGCGACACCGAGCAGGCGGTGACCGCCATCGCCCGGATCGTCGAGACCATCGGCCGGGTGCGGGAGGCCTCCACCACCATCGCGAGCGCTGTGGAAGAGCAGATCGCCGCGATCGGCGAGATTGCGCACAATGTCAACCAGGCCGCCGACGGCACCCGTACCATCTCCTCGGCCATCGGAGAGGTTGCGGGCAGTGCCGGACGTACGGCGGAAGCCGCCACCTCGGTTGCCGACGCGACCGGCCATCTTTCCGGGGCGGCGACCACGCTGCGGCGGGCCGTTGAAAACGTGGTCGACTCGCTCCGTCGCGAGGCCCGGGAGACGGCGGAGCGTCTGGGCATGCAGCCCTGATCTGACTGTCCCGCTCAATCGGCATAGGGCGGCGGCGGCGGCTCCATCAGGCTGCGATGGGCGTCCAGGAAGGACGCCATGGTCGCCTCCGCCCGGCGACGGTTGAGTTTCTGCACCGGCCCCGGCCGTTCGCGGGAGCGCAGCCGGTCGAACAGCACCAGGCTTGCCGCCATGGCAACGTTCAACGAGAAGCGCATCGGAATCTTCACGACATGGGCCGCCCGGTCCAGGAACTCCGGCGCCAGCATCCCGCGCTCAGGGCCCAGAACATAGATTGCCCGCGACGGGTGTCGAAACGACGGCAGATCGACGGCATCCGGGGTCAGTTCAACGGCCACCAGGGTGAAGCCGTCGGGGAAAACCGTGGCGGCCGGCGTTTCGAAGGCAAGATGCGGCACCGTCGGCCGTGGCGCCGCGGCCTCGGCGGCGGCGGCCTCTTCCCAGAATCGCCAATGCCGGCTCGCCTGCCAGTCGGCCCCGGCCGTGAAGGTGTAGGATCCGCCATGCGCCGCCGCCAGCCGGTTGAGCGTACCGGCGTTGAAGGGCTTGCTGGACCGGTCGAGGCCGATCGCAAAACAGCCACCGGCCACAGGATCCTCAATGGGTGTCGACATCGGTGCTTTCTCCGTCGGGCCTGTCATCCGCGCGGCAGGTATAACCGCCAGCCGACGGGACCGGCAATCCACCTTCGCCCCAAAGATCGATGCAGACCCGTGATATTCACACATTCTTGAACAATACGGAAATGCCCTGGCTGTCATAAATAAACATCCTGCCCGCTATGAAGTACAAAATTCCCTTTCTGGTTTTATATTACAGAATAAACTTCGATCTTGTGGATCTTCATTCATTACTGACTGAAGGAGTTGATTAACACATTTCGTCTAAAGTACCTCGCAATGGACGAGAATGCTGCGCCGACCGGCGGCAGCCAAGTATCCGTGCGTCCGGAACACGCAGGAAATAAACGCGGGGTACCGTATGCGTCTCACGCTCGGGCTTTCATCGAAGATCATCCTCATTGGCGGCGGAGCGCTCGCCGTGCTGCTGACCGCCGGGATTACGGCGGTCACCCGGATCGCAGAGAACAGGGTTCTCGAATCCTCGCTGGAGACGGGGCGGACTCTGTCGAAGCAGCTGGCGGCAGAGGTCGGGCGCGATCTTGCCCTTGATGTGGGCACCGCTGCGTCTCTCGCCAGCTCATTGAGTGCGCTCAAGGCCAATGGCACGACCGATCGCGGTGCCTATGACGCGATCATCGACCGGACTTTTGCGGACAAGACCCATCTGCTCGGCGTCTGGGCCGGCTTCGAGCCTGATGCGCTCGACGGGAATGATGCCGCCTTCCGCAACACGCCCCGTTCGGACGATACCGGTCGCTTCATCAGCTATGTCAACCGGATCGGCGGCACTGAAAACATCAGCCACCT
This sequence comes from Tistrella mobilis, assembly GCF_039634785.1. NCBI lineage: Bacteria > Pseudomonadati > Pseudomonadota > Alphaproteobacteria > Geminicoccales > Geminicoccaceae > Tistrella > Tistrella mobilis. The sequence goes on from NZ_JBBIAB010000005.1 coordinate 321,752, forward strand.
GACCGTCTATACCGGCCCCGGTTCCGAGTATTATCAGATCCCGATGAGCACCGGGAAAACCTATCTGACGCCCCCCACCATCTATGACATTGCCGGTCAGAAGGTTATGACGCTGTCGGCGTCGGTGCCGATCCTGGCCGGTGGCAAGCCGATCGGCGTTGCCGGCGTCGATGTCGAACTCGACGGCTGGAACAAGCGGCTGAACGAAACCAAGCCCTTCGGCACCGGCAATGTGCTGCTGTTCACCGATGCGGGGCTGGTGGTCAACCACCCCAAGCCGGAACTGCGCGGCCGACCGATGAAGGATCTGACCACCGAGGACATCACCGACTATGCCCGCGCCGTGACCGAAGGTCGCGGTCTGGAACGTGTTTCCTGGTCTCCCAGTCTTGAAAAGAACGTTTTCAGGATGGTGGTGCCTGTCAAGATCACCGGCTATGACAAGCCCTGGAGCCTGTTCATCAATATTCCCGAAGAGTCCATGCGGGCCGCATCGATGGATGTGCGTGACAGCATGATCCTCGGCGGCATCGTTCTCGTCATCCTGGTCGTCGTCGCGCTCGCCGTCACCGTCATCATGCTGATCAAGCGGCCGCTGACAGCCTCGATGGGCGTCATCGGACAGTTGACCAAAGGTCAAACCGGTATCGATATTCCCGGCACGGATCGCCGCGACGAGATCGGCGGGCTCAATCGGGCCCTGGTGAATTTCCGCGACACGCTTGCCGAGGCGGAGCGTCTGCGCCTTGCCCAGGCTGCCGCCGAACGCCGGGCGGAGGAAGCCCGTCGCGAGTCGACACTGGGTCTTGCCGACACCCTGGAACGCGAAGTGCGGGGCATCGCCGACGAGATGACCGGCCTCGCCCAGGATCTGGAGCGCGGCGCGGCCGAGATGCGCGGCATCGCCGATACGACCTCGGCCAATTCGGCGACCGTCGCCGCAGCCGGCGAAGAGACCAATGTCAACGTCCAGACCGTCGCCACGGCCACCGAAGAACTGACCGCGTCGGCCCATGAAATCGGCCGGCAGGTCACCACCGCTTCGGACATCATCGCCGAGGCATCGAGCCGTGCAGCGGACACCGACGGGATCGTCCGCAGGCTTGCCGGATCCGCCCGGCAGATCGGCGATGTGGTGCAGTTGATCAACGACATCGCCGCGCAGACCAACCTGCTGGCCCTCAACGCCACGATCGAGGCGGCCCGCGCAGGCGAGGCCGGCAAGGGCTTCGCGGTCGTCGCCTCCGAGGTGAAAACGCTGGCGACCCAGACCGCCAGGGCAACCGAAGAGATCACCTCGCGCATTGCCGCCACCCAGGGCGATACCGAGCAGGCAGTCAGCGCCATTGCCCGGATCGTCGAGACCATCGGTCGCGTGCGGGAGGCCTCCACCACCATCGCGAGCGCTGTGGAAGAGCAGATCGCCGCCATCGGCGAGATCGCGCACAACGTCAATCAGGCTGCCGACGGTACCCGCACCATCTCCTCGGCCATCGGAGAGGTGGCGGGCGGTGCCGGGCGCACGGCCGAAGCTGCGACTTCGGTTGCAGATGCGACCGCCCATCTCGCCCACAACTCGGAAGCCCTGCGCCGGTCGGTCGAGAATGTGGTCGATTCGCTCCGCCGCGAGGCCCGCGAAACCGGCGAACGCCTGGGCCTCTGATCCTCATATCATCAATCATCGCTGCCCCCCGCTCCCCCGGAGCGGGGGGTTGTCGTTCGTGACCGGTGCTCGCGTGGTTTCGCGACGTTTCGATGGCCGTTTTTTGGCACTTCCGAAACCGCGCGTCCGGGCTTACCCTCAGCGCCATGATCAGTGACGCTTCCGTAGAGGGTGCCACGGTGCCCGTAACCGCCCCCGCCGCCTCTGCCCCTGTCGGCCAGTCCGATGGGGCGGCCGTCGTTTCGCCTGTCGTCGCACCCGCTGCCCTGCCGGCCATGCCCGCGGCGCAGCATGCGTTCGACACCGAGCGGTTCAACCTCACGGAATACTGTCTGGCCTGGAATGCCGAACGGCAGCCCGACAAGGCGGCACTGATCCTGCTGGACGATACCGGTATTCGCGGCGAGATCAGCTTCGGACGGATGTATGATCAGGTCCGCCGGGTGACGGCGGCGCTCCATGCGCTCGATCTGGCCCCGGGCTCACGGATCATGATCCGGATGGGCAACCGTCTGGAATTCGCCCTGGTCTATTTCGCTGCAGCCGCCGCAGGCCTGATCGCCGTGCCGACATCGGCCCAGCTGACCCCGGCCGAGGCAGGCTTCATCGCGCGTGACTGCGGCGCTGCCCTCGCTTTCGTCGCGGACGGGCTGGAGATCGCGCCGCCCTATCCGGGTGGCGTGCGTCTGCTCGGCCTCGACTGGCTGGAGGCTGCCGTACGGGGGCGCCGGGACATGGCGCCGGTGCATCTGCCGGCCCATGATCCCGCGCTGATGATCTACACCTCCGGCACCAGTGGCCGCCCCAAGGGCGTGCTCCACGCCCATCGCGCGGTCTGGGGCCGCCGGCCGATGGGGCCGGGCTGGCACGGCATGGGGCCTGAGGATCGCGTGCTGCATGCCGGCCAGTTGAACTGGACCTATACCCTCGGCGTCGGCCTGATGGACCCCTGGGCGCATGGGGCGACGGCAGTTCTTTATGCCGGCCCCCGCGATCCGTCGGTCTGGCCGTTGCTGATCGAACGGGCGGAGGCCACGATTTTCGCCGCCGTTCCCTCGGTCTATCGACAGATGCTGAAATACGGCACGCTGACCCCCGACCGTCTGCGGACGCTTCGCCACGGTCTGACAGCCGGCGAAGCCCTGCCGCCGCCCCTGACCCATCGATGGTTCGATGCCGCGTCCCTGCCGCTTTACGAGGCGCTGGGGATGAGCGAGGTGTCGACCTACATCTCCAGCGGCCCGGAGACGCCGCTCCGTCTGGGCAGCCCCGGCCGGCCGCAACCGGGCCGGCGGATCCAGGTTCTGCCGCTCGACGGAGGGACCGATCCGGTGGGACCTGATGAGGTCGGCGTGATTGCCGTGCATCGCGACGAGCCCGGGCTGATGATCGGCTACTGGAACCGGCCCGAGGATACCGCAGCCGCGTGGCGGGGTGACTGGTTCCTCACCGGTGATCTCGCGCGCGTCGACAGTGACGGCTACTACTGGTACGATGGCCGCTCGGACGAAGTGATGACCGTGCTGGGCTATCGGGTCTCTCCGATCGAGGTGGAGGCGGCGTTGAGCGCCCATCCGGCGATCGCGGAAGTCGCCGTCGGCCCCAGGAAAGTCGATGATGCGCTGACCATCATCGCTGCCTATGTGGTTCCCAAGCCCGGCCGCGCCGGGGAGCTGGATCTCGACGGCCTGAACGCCTGGGTCGGCAAGCACCTCGCCCGCTACAAATGGCCGCGCGACCTTATCCTGGTCGACAGTCTGCCACGCGGCGTGAACGGCAAGATACTCCGGCGGGCTCTCGGCGCCGGATGATCGCAGGGCAACGGCAGAGGCATCCTTCGCGACGGGAGACTCCGGCGCCTATGGCTCATATCGCGCGCGTCCTGGTCGTCATGCAAGATCCTCGCGCGGCGCAGCAGGTGATGGACGGCCTGCGCGCGCAGGACATGTTTCTGTTCAGTGCGCGGACCGGCGCCGAGGGGCTCCGCCTCTCCCGACAGCTTCTGACCGACGTCATCATCATCGACGACCGCCTGCCGGATGGCGATGGCTGCGATTTCGTCGACATGCTGCGCAACGATCCCGATACCCGGCACATTCCGGTACTGATGATCGGCACACAGGCATCGTCGGCCCTGAGGCGACGATCGCTTGCGGTCGGGGTCGACGAGCTGCTGACCGGCGGCATCAATCTCGGCTTCCTGGCCGCCCGCATGGCCAAGCTGGTGCGCCTCGGCATCATGCAGGCGGAGCTCCGCCGCCGCACGGCCACCGCACGCAGCTTCCGGGTCGAACTGGACAAGCGCCGCCCGATCGCCAATGACGGCCCGCCCACTCTCCTGCTGGCGGCCCAGATGGGCGAGGATCTCGACGATGTGGCGGAGCTGCTGCAATCGCGCTATCGCCTGCTCAGGACCGCGGGCGCAGCCGAAGCGGCCCAGCTTCTGCACGAGCAATCGGTCGACACCCTGATCCTGTCCTTCGACGGTGGCAACAGCGAAGACTGGCTGGGTCTGGCACTGCATGTCCGTGACACGCCGGCCCTCTACGACGTGCCGGTCCTCGCTGTCGGCCATGCCTCGATCGCGCCCGATGCGGGTACCCTGCTCAAGACCGGGATCGACGACCTGATCCAGCGTCCCTACCCGCCCGACGAACTCCATGGTCGGGTGCTGTCCGCCCTGCGCCGTCGGCGCATCCGGCGGCGGTTGACCGATCTCTTCACCTCGCTCGAGGCACCCTCGACCGTCGATGCCGAAACCGGCGCCTATCGGCCCGAATTCCTGCGCGTCCATCTGTCGCGGCTGGTTTTCGAGGCGGCGAAATGGGAAAAGCCGCTCAGCATCGCCACGGTCTCGTACCGCAACCTCTCGCTGCTGATCGAACGCCGCGGTCCCGCCGCAGCCCGCTCGGTGATGAGCCGCGCCACCGAGACCCTGAAACGGCTCGTCCGGGTCGAGGACATGGTGGCACGGGCCGATGATGCCACCCTGGTGGTGGTTCTGCCCGATACCCCCGGGGACCGGTCGATGAAAGCGCTGCACAAGATCGCCGGCAGCCTCGCCACCACCGATTACGGGCTGGGCGGGCTGCCGACGACGCCGATCTGGATGCAGATGGGCCATGCGACGCTGGAGCCGTCGGACACGGCCGATTCCCTGTTGCTCAGGGCGCGTCAGGTCCTGCTCTGACGATCATCCGAGGGCGGCTTGGGCGCGAGCGCCGCGCGGGCGGCATCGGCCAGAATCCGGCGGATTTCCGGTGACGCGCCGATGGCGACGCCCGCAAGGGCTGCCATGGTGACGCCTTCGGCCGGATTGCGGCGGATCAGTTCCGAGACCACGCCGGTCATGGCGGCAACATCGGCCGCGCCCGGGGGGCCTGAAGATCCGGCAGCAGAAGGCTGCTGACGCACCGGCGGCTTCGGCGCACGCAGAACCACGCGACCCGCCCCCATCATCAGCAGACCGATCACAGCCAGAAGCAGCGCCGTCCACAGCGCAGGCGAGGCCGGATGCCAAGTGATGCCGTCGATCCAGATGTAGAAGGCCGCCACACCAAAGCCGGCCGCGCCCAGAAGGACGAGGCCGGCCAAACCGTAGAGGCCTGCAGCGGCACCGGCTCTCGCCAGTGCCGCTTCGATACGTCTCATCAGCATGGCTGCAGGCTCCGGTGTCGTTGGAAGGTCGGAAGGGATCGGATGATCCCCGGATGATCCGCACTCACCGGCGATCGATCAGCTTGCCGATCACCAGGCCAACGCCAAAGGCCACCAGAACGCTGGTCAGGGGCCGCTCTTCGATCTTGTGCTCGGCGGCGGCAACCGCACCGCGGCTCCGCTCGCTCGCCAGATGCATCAGGCGATCGACCTCGGCCTTCAGGCGGCTGATCTCTTCATTGGCCTTGTCGCCCAACTCCTCGGCGCCGACGCCGGCCGTGCGTCCCGCCTGTCGGGTCACCTTGGCCAGATCGGCCTTAAGGGCGGCCAGGTCGGCCTTCAGGGTTTCCATCTCGGTGTCGACGGCCTTCCCGGCAGCGGTATCGGCGTTCGCCATGGCTGACGTCCTTTCCTGTCGCGATGGGGGTGCACCTGCAGACATCATGCCTGCAGGCCATGAAACTCAAGGCACCACACATATGGGAAGGATGTCGGCCCAGCGTAACCCGTGGCGTGTGACCGTTTTGGGGTGCAGACGTGACAGGGACGCGACCTGCCCGGGCAGGATCTATGCCGCCTTCCCGGTCCGGGCGATCCGGGCCAGGGTCGCGATCAGGTCGCGCGCACCCCTCAGCCGGTCGTCGACGGTCGCCCAGGCCCTGATCACCACCAGCTTGTGATCCGGTCGCAGCCGGATCGTGCCCGACTGGCCGGCAATGAACTGGATCAGCCCGTCCGGGCGGGCGAACTGGTCGAGATGGAAGGCGATGGTGGCACCCTTGGGTCCCGCCTCGACCTTTTCCACACCCGCGGCGATGCACAGCCGCTTGATCGCGACGATCTGCAGCAGCTGGCGGACCTCGTCGGGCAGCGGCCCGAAGCGGTCGACCAGTTCGGCGGCAAACGCATCCAGCTCGTCGCCCTCGTCCAGATCGGCCAGACGGCGGTAGAGCGACATGCGCACATCCAGATCCGAGACATAGGTCTCGGGGATCAGCACGGCGGCGCCGAGATTGATCTGCGGCGACCAGTCGCGCACCGGCGCCCGCGCGGGGGCGTCACCGCCTCCGGTCTTTGCCGCCTCGATCGCGTCGTCGAGCATCTGCTGGAACAGTTCCAGCCCGACCTCGCGGATATGGCCCGACTGCTCTTCACCCAGAAGATTGCCGGCACCACGGATGTCGAGATCGTGGCTGGCCAGGGTGAAGCCCGCGCCCAGGCTGTCGAGGGTCTGCATCACATCCAGCCGCTTCTCGGCGGTGCGGGTGACACCGTGATTTGCAGGCAGCATCAGATAGGCATAGCCGCGCAGCTTGCCGCGCCCCACCCGCCCGCGCAGCTGATAGAGCTGGGCCAGGCCGAACAGATCGGCACGATAGATGATAATCGTGTTGGCCCGCGGAATGTCGAGCCCGCTTTCCACGATGCTGGTGGAGAGCAGCACATCGTATTCGCCGCCATAGAAGCCGCCCATCACGTCTTCCAGCTCGCCCGCCGCCAGCCGGCCATGGGCGACTGCGATCTTGACCTCGGGCACCAGGCTGCGCAGCCGTTCCTCCACCTCTTTGACCTGCTCAATCCGCGGGCAGACGAAGAAGGTCTGGCCGCCGCGATAATGCTCGCGCAGGATCGCTTCGCGGACGATGACGCTGTCATAGGGCATGGTGAAGGTGCGCAGCGCCAGGCGGTCGACCGGCGGTGTGGCGATGATCGACAATTCCTTCACGCCGGCCAGCGCCAGCTGCAGGGTACGCGGGATCGGCGTTGCCGTCAGGGTCAGCACATGGACGTCGGCCTTCAGCTCCTTCAGCCGTTCCTTGTGCTTCACCCCGAAATGCTGTTCCTCGTCGATGATCATCAGGCCGAGATCGCGGAACGAGATGCCCTTGGAGAGCAGCGCATGCGTGCCGATGACGATATCGGCCGTGCCATCGGCGATCGCCTTCTTCGCCTCGGTGGCGCGCTTGCCGGCGACCAGCCGCGACACTTCGACGATCTTGATCGGAAATCCCTGGAAGCGCTTGGTAAATCCCAGAAAATGCTGATGACAGAGCAGGGTCGTGGGCGCGACCACGGCAACCTGAACCCCGCTCATCGCCGCAATGAAGGCCGCCCGTAGCGCCACCTCGGTCTTGCCGAAGCCGACATCACCGCAGATCAGCCGGTCCATCGGCCGGCCCGATGCCAGATCGTCGATCACATCCTCGATCGCGTGCAGCTGATCTTCGGTTTCCGTGTACGGGAAACGGGCGCAGAACTCGTCATACAGCCCCTGTGGCCGCTCGATCCGGGCAGCGCCCTTCAGCTGCCGCTCGGCCGCGACCGCGATCAGCGCGTCGGCCATGTCCTTCAGCCGCCGCTTGGTGCGCTCCTTGCGCTGCTGCCACTGGCTGCCGCCCAGCCGATCGAGCGGCGCCGGCCCGTCGGCCGTGCCATAGCGCGACAGCATGTCGATATGCTCGACCGGCACGAACAGCCGGTCACCGCCTTCATAGACCACCAGCACGCAGTCATGCGGTGCGCCGCCGGCGGTGATGGTCTCAAGCCCCTCATAGCGGCCGATGCCATGATCGACGTGCACCACCAGATCGCCGACGGTCAGGCTGTCGGCATCGCGCAGGAAATTCTCCGCGCGGCGCTTGCGGCGGGTCTTGCGGTGCAGACGGTCGCCCAGAATGTCCTGCTCGGTCAGGACCGAAAGATCGCCCGCAACATAGCCGTGGTCGAGCGGCAGCACGATCAGCACCAGCGCGCCGGGCTTCGCCTTGCCGATATCGGCCCAGGTCTCCACCTGCTCCAGCTGTTTCAGACCGTGATCTTCGAAGACCGTCCGGATACGGTCGAGCGAACCGGCGCTGTAACAGCAGACCACCACCCGCCGCCCGGCCGACCGCTCGGCATCGACATGGGCCTTCAGCGCCTCGAAGAGGTTGACGTCCTCGTCCTTGCGCTCGGGCGCGAAGTCGCGGGCGGCACGCCCGGCAAGCCGTGCCGCCTGCCAGCCCTGTTCAAGCGGCCGCTCCGCAGCACCGGGCTGTACGGCAACCAGGGTCTCGCTGCGGCCGATTTCGGCCCATTCCTTCGCGGTCAGGTACAGCTGATCGGGCGGCAGCGCCCGATAGGGGGCCTCGCGCTCGCCGCCGATGATCGACACGGGCCCCGTGCGCCGCGCCTCGTAATAGTCCTCGATCAGCACGCGCCGTTCGGTGAAGGCCTGATCGGCCAGATGATCGAACACCATTATCGGACGGTCGAAATAGGCGGTCACCGGTTCCAGATGGGTGTGGAACAGCGGCAGCCAATGCTCCATACCGGCATGGCGCCGTCCGGCGCTGATCGCCTCGTAAAGCGGGTCGCCGGTGCCGACCGCGCCGAAGGCCTGGCGATATCCCTGGCGGAAGCGCTGGATCACCCCTTCGGTCAGCAGAATCTCGCTCACCGGCTTCAGGTCCAGCCGGCGGATGCGGGCATTGGACCGCTGGGTGACGGGGTCGAAATTCCGGATCGCCTCCACCTCGTCGCCGAAAAAATCGAGGCGGACCGGGTCCGGCTCACCGGCCGGGAACAGATCGACGATGCCGCCGCGCACGGCGAACTCGCCCGGCTCCATCACGGTGCCGGCGCGGACATAGCCGTTATGCATCAGATAGTCGACCAGACGCTCTGTCGACAGCCGGTGTCCCGGCTCCAGCCGAAGCCGGGCCAGCGCCAGGCTCTCGCGCGGTGGCACGCGCTGGGCCAGCGCATTGACCGTGGTGACGACGATGGCGCGCGGCCGGCTTCCCGTCCCCGCCTTCGGGTCGTCCGCCGCCGGGCCGCCGGCCAGCCTCGTCAGCGTATCCATGCGCTCGGCGGCGATCATGCCGTTGGGGGACGCCCGGTCGTATGGCAGGCAGTCCCAGGCCGGCAGGCGCAGCACCTCCGCCTCGGGCAGATGAACTTTCAGCGCGTCGGCCGCGGCCGCCATCCGGGCGTCGTCGCGCATCACCAGAACCAGATCACGCTTTGGTCTGCTGGCTGCGAACTCCGCCGCCAGCTGCCAGACCAGACCGTCGGGCGCCTCGGTCAGCAGGATGCGTCCGGGGCGGTCGAAGAGCGTGGGATCGATCAGCACGGGCGTCGCATCCTTCAAGCGCGTCCTCCGTCCCCGAAGGACCGGCCCCGAAGGACCAGAGCGAGGCGGCGACGTCGTTCATCGAAACGGTCTGGGGCGTGAAAGGTTGGCGGGAATGGGGAGGTTCCGACCGGGCCCCGATCCTGGAGGCCCGATCTCAGAGGTCAGTTCTCAGGCGCCGCCGAGGCCGCCCTCGGCCAGGCCGCGATCGGGCGCGGTTGCCACGTCGAACTGCATCATCATCTTCATGACCGGGTTGTCCGCCAGATCTTCGGGCAGAGGCTCGCGGCCGCTCAACCAGTTGTAGAGGTCGACATCGCTTTCGTCGAGCAGCGCTTCGAAGGCATCGAGCTGGTCGGCATCGAAACGGTCGATCCAGGCATCGGCGAATTTGCCGAACAGGATGTCGGTTTCCTTGCACCCGCGATACCAGCTCTGATAGCGCAGCCGGCGGCGACGGATTTCGAGGTCTTCGGCCATGAGAGCTGGTGCCCTTCCTGCTTGTCGTCTGCGTCCCGTGATATAGCCCGCGCGCCCTTCGCTGTCACCCCCCGGCGCGGCTTCGGGGCCTTGCGGCCATGCAGCTTGTCACGGCCCGGCCCCGCCCCTATCGTTGGCGCCCGATGCGCCCACCACGCCCGACCGTGCCTGTTGACCGGACCAGATGCGCCCCGAAGCCCTCTTCCCGCTATTTGCCGAAGCCACCAGCCTGCCCGGCATCGGCCCGCGCGTGCTGAAACTGGTGGAGCGTGCCGCACGCGGCAACCGGGTGATCGACGTGATCAACACGCTGCCGGTCTCGGTGGTCGACCGGCGTTACGCGCCGCCCGCCGTGATCGCACCGGCGGGACGGATCGTCACCTTCACGCTCACCATCCTTGAACACCAGCCGGCCGAACGCCCGCGTCAGCCGCACCGGGTGCGGTGCGCGGATCCCGACGGCACCGGCGTCACCCTGGTCTTCTTCCACGGCCGCGAGGCGGACTGGCGGCGGCTCATGCCCGAAGGGGAGGTTCGCATCGTCAGCGGCAAGGTCGAACGCTATGGCGGCGAGGTGCAGATGCCCCATCCCGACCATATCGTCCCGCCCGAGAAGCGGGCCGAGGTGGAGACGGTCGAGGCGATCTATCCCGGCACCGACGGTCTGTCGCCCAAGCTGTTGCGCAAGGCCGCGAAATTCGCGGTGTCCCGCCTGCCCGAGCTGCCGGAATGGATCGATCGCGGCGTGCTTGCCCGTGAAGGCTGGGCCGACTGGCGGGGCGCACTCGCCACGGCCCATGCCCCGACCGATGCCGATGATCTGTCACCGCTTCACCCGGCCCGGCGCCGCCTGGCCTATGACGAGCTCTTCGCCAATCAGCTGGCGATTGCGCTGGTCCGCAACCGTCAGCGGCGGGCGGCCGGCCGCCATCTGGCCGGGAGCGGGCGGCTGACCCGGCCGATCGAAGCCGGCCTCCCCTTCCGTCTGACCCAGGATCAGCGTCAGGTCTTGTCGGAGATCGCCGGCGACATGGCAGGGCCCCTGCGCATGCTTCGTCTGCTTCAGGGCGATGTCGGCAGCGGCAAGACGGTGGTGGCGCTGATCGCCATGGCGATCGCGGTCGAAGCGGGGGCGCAGGCGGCGCTGATGGCGCCCACGGACGTGCTTGCCCGCCAGCACATGGAAACGCTGGCAAGGCTCGGCGCCCCGGCCGGGCTTCGCTTCGGCCTGCTGACAGGGCGCGAACGCGCCAAGGCGCGGCGCGACGTGCTGGCGGCGCTGGAGGCCGGCGAGATCGACATCCTGGTCGGTACCCACGCCCTGTTCCAGGAGGGCGTGGCTTTCCGCGATCTGGGCCTGGCGGTGATCGACGAGCAGCACCGCTTCGGCGTTCATCAGCGCCTGCAGCTTTCATCCAAGGGCCGGGGGGTGGACACCCTGGTCATGACGGCGACGCCGATCCCGCGGACCCTGGCGCTCACCACCTATGGCGATATGGATGTTTCGCGGATCCGGCAGAAGCCCGCTGGCCGCAAGCCCATCCAGACCCGGGTGCTGCCGATGGACCGCATGGATCAGGTGATCGATGCCGTGCGTCGGACCATCGACGAGGGCCACAAGGTCTATTGGGTGTGCCCCCTGGTCGACGTCTCCGAGAAGGCGGATCTCTCGGCGGCCAGCGCCCGTGCCGAGGATCTGGTGGATCAGCTGGGGCCGCGGGTCGGCCTGATCCACGGCAAGATGAAGGGCGCGGACAAGGATGCCGCCATCGCCCGCTTCCGCGCCAGGGACGCCGATGACCGCACTGATGTACTGGTGGCGACGACGGTGATCGAGGTGGGCGTCGACGTGCCCGATGCGACGGTGATCATCATCGAGCACGCCGAGCGCTTCGGGCTGGCCCAGCTCCACCAGTTGCGCGGCCGGGTGGGCCGGGGCGACGATCAGGCGAGTTGCCTGCTGCTCTACGCCGCCCCGCTGGGCGAAATCGCCCGCAAGCGCCTGGAGGTGATGCGGGCGACGGAGGACGGGTTCGTGATCGCCGAGGAGGATCTGAAGCTCCGCGGGGCCGGCGATGCGCTGGGGACGAAGCAGAGCGGCGAACCGGAAATGCGGTTCGCCGATCTTGATCTGCATGCCGACCTGATCGAGACCGCCCAGGCACAGGCCCGGCTGGAGATCGAGCGCACGCCGGAACTCGACGGGCCGCGCGGCCAGGCGCTCAGAACCCTGCTTTATCTGTTCGAGCGCGATCAGGCCGTGCGCTATCTCCGCTCCGGCTGATCAGCCGACCGCCGTCACGGTCAGATGGCGCTCGCGCCCCATGCGGTCGCGCCAGGCGATCGATGCTCCGGTCCTGAGGCCGATCAGCGCGGCCCCCACCGGGGTCAGGATCGACACCCGGTTGGCAGCGATATCGGCCTGACGGGGGAAGACCAGCATCGCCTGATGCTCGGCACCGTCATCGGCGCGATAGGCCAGGCGGCGGTGCATCGCAACCACGTCGCCCGGCAGTTCGTCATCGGCCACGATCGTTGCGCGATCGAGTTCGGCGGCAAGGAAGGCGACGGCGCTGCCGGGTTCCACAGCGGCCATATCGGCCAGCGCGCTCAACCGGTCGTAATCGCTTTCGCCCAGCATCACCGGCGGCGGCTGAGCGGGAATGGCCGGGGCGTGCTGAAGGCTCTCGTTGTTCATCATGAGTCTCTGGTCCAGTCTTTTGGAAGGTTCAGGTTTTCAGGTCGGCTCAGGCGGCATCACGCACCCCGTCCAGCCGGACGAGGCGTCGCGTGCCGCAGAGGTCGGTGAAGGGCATGACCGCGCCCGCGGCCAGCCCGACCAGCGCGATGCCGAGGGGTGTGGCGAGGGACAGATCGAACCCCTGGGCGGCCTGCCCCGCCGTCTCGGGCAGATGGAGGCGCCGGCGGACGGGTTCTGCGCTTCCATCAAGGCGGAAACGCAGTTCCGCGCCGATCCGTGCAGTTCCCCAGGCGCCATGCGCATCGCGCACGATCACCGCACGGGCCAGTTCACGGGTCAGAGCCCCCACAAGCGTTGGATTCTGCGTCACCAGCCGGCCGGCAAGCGCGGCCAGCCGGCGGGCATCGTCCGGCAGCAACCGGATCGGCGGCAGATGCCGGCCGGCCCCGCAAACGGGGCAGCCATCGCGGTGGAAATCATCGGCCCCCACGGCGCGATGACAGACGAAACAGATCACGGTGGCCCGGCTTTCGGGGCCCCGTGACGGATCATGACGGGCGGACATCCTGACGGCTCTCTCGTCGCGAGGGCGATAGACCGGGCGGCGGCGCCCCCGGCCCCGAGACTGCGACCTCGGTTGCCTGGGCGGATCGACGGGTCCGGATTTTGAATGTGACCCATGTCCCGAATACGGGCACGGCCACGGCGCCGCAACGGCGCAGGCACCCGGACCGGGCGCCGGTTCAATGGACGCGAACGGTCCGGGCGGTCAGCCCGTGACGAGATTGCCGCCGCGCAACAGGCAGGCGGACCGATGATGAACGCCGAAATGCATCATGATGGATTAAACATGCGCATTCCGATCGGGTTTATCAAGCCCTTCGCGCCGGTCGGTCCCGCGCGGAGCGGCAATTGCCCGCGCCTCGGGATCCGCCGCATCCGGCGGCGTGATCAGCCCGCCTGAAATGACCAGCTTCACGCCTTCCTCCACGGTCATCGCCAGGCGGACGATCTCGGTCTCGGGCACGAACAGCAGGAAGCCCGAGGTCGGGTTGGGGGTGGTCGGCACGAAGACGTTCACCATCCGCGCCTTGGTCAGCCGCTGGATCTCCCCGCCAGTGGTGCCGGTGATGAAGGCCAGCGACCAGAGCCCGCGGCGGGGATATTCGATCAGGACCACCTCTCGAAACGACTGCGACCCCTGGGTCAGCACCGTCTCGAAGATCTGCTTCAGGGCCGCATAGATGCTGCGCAACACCGGCATCCGGGCAACGATGCCCTCGCCCAGCCGCACCAGTTCGCGGCCGACCAGACCGGCGGCAAAGGCGCCGATCAGGGTGATGCCGATCACCACCACGATCAGACCGGCGCCCGGAATGCTGAACGGCAGGTACTGGTCCGGATGGTAGGCCGGCGGCACGAAACGCAGCACCAGATCGTCGACAAAGGCGATGAACCACCAGCCGACATACAAAGTGATGGCGATCGGCGCCGTCACCACGATTCCGGCCAGGAAATAGCGCCTGAGCCGCCCGCCACCATGCGGTCGCTCGGCTGTGTCGCTCTCGGCGTGTCGGTCGCGTCTGCTCATGGTCTGGCCGGTCCCCTGATGCCCTGCATGTTTTGCACGGGCGAATGCCTCATCATGGGCATCGCCCGCGGCAGGGCTCAAGGGACAAGCTTGGGACACATGGCGTCCGGCTGGTTTTTATGTGGTGAAGAAAGCGATCATCCGCCGGACCACCTCGTCCGGTGCCTCTTCCGGCAGGAAATGACCGCAATCGAGCGCCTCGCCCTCTACCGTCTCGGCGTAACTGCGCCAGATCGCGAGCGGATCGAAACGTTTCCCGACCAGGCGATGGGCGCCCCACAACACCAGCAGCGGCACGGTCAGTTTCAGATCCCGATCCGCCCGATCATGCTCCAGATCGATCGTCGCCCCGGCCCGATAGTCTTCGCAGGTCGCATGAATGGTTTCGGGCAGAACGAACCAGCGCTTGTATTCCTCCCGCTCTTCGGGGCCGATCGCCGCCGGGTCGACGCACAGCCGGTCACAGGCCCAGTCGAGCAGGAAGCCGGGATCGCCCGCAATCAGCCGCTCCGGCAGCCCACCCTCCTGGATAAGGAAGAACCAGTGAAAATAGCTGGTGGCCACCGTGATGTCCGTCGCCTCGTAGACGTCGAGCGTCGGCACCACATCCATCACCGAGGCTTTCACGATCCGCTGCTGGTGATCGCGCAGCAGGCGGTGGGTCACCCGTGCACCGCGATCATGGCCCGCGATCGAAAACCGCTCATGGCCAAGGGCGGTCATCACCTGTGCCATATCGGCCGCCATGCGCCGCTTGGAATAGGTCGCATGGGCCGCGTCGCCGGCCGGTCTGTCGCTGTCGCCATAGCCGCGCAGATCCGGGATGACCAGCCGGAAACGCGCCGCCAGCGCCGGCGCCACCTTGTGCCACATCACATGGCTTTCAGGGTAGCCATGCAGCAACAGCAGGGGCGGCCCCTCGCCGCCTTCGACCAGATGAATGCCGGTCCCGTCGTCGACGGTGATGCGACGGCGGGTGAAGCGATCATCATAAAAGCTTGTAGACATTGGGTTGGTCGTCTCCTCCTGTCGCGGCATTGCGTCTGACATGCACCGGTCCGTCACCGCCGCCATGCGGACCTCTGCCTGACAGCATAACCTCGTGCCCGCCCGTGCGTCCGTCGCATCCGCGACGATCGGGAATGATCGTCACATGAAATTCGGTTGACACCCCCTCCCCCCATCCCTAGGTTCCAGCCACTTTATCCGGGCACGAGGCAATGCTGGTGACCCGTTCCGATGGCCGGACCGTGTTCCGATCGTGTGAAGATCGGGCGGCCCGGCTTTCGTCCTCTTGGGTGTGTAACGAACTGTGGCGTGAGACCTGGGGTGGATCGCCACCTTCTCTGAAAAGGGGGGTGTGCCGTGAAGGCTCTCGGACATCAGATCATCGCTGAATTCTACGATTGCGACGGCGATCTTCTGGCAAATGTCGACTACGTGACCGATGCGATGCTCGAGGCCGCCAAGCGCGCCAAGGCGACCATCGTCACCCATACCTTCCATCATTTCTCGCCGCTGGGTGTCAGTGGCGCGATCATCATCGCCGAAAGCCATCTGGCCATCCACACCTGGCCCGAATACGGCTATGCGGCGGTGGACCTGTTCACCTGCGGCGACAGCCTGCACACCGAACAGGCCTTCCACTATCTGCGCGAAGCGCTGAAGTCGGGAACCTTCTCGACCATGTCGCTGGAGCGCGGCCATCAGGCGATGCTTGCCGGTCGCGTGCCTGTCGAAGCGCCCAAGAAGGTCGTCAACGGCTGACCCTGGGTCACCTGCCCTTTCCGACGTTCCAGCTCAGGTATCGGACAAGATGGAAAAGATCATCGCAGCTGCGGACAGCGAGCTGTGGTTCACTGAACGCATGGCCGGCACCGGCTTCCAGTACAGTCTGCAGGTGGCGGAAGTCCTCCACGCCGAGCGGACGCCGTTCCAGCGCCTGGAGGTGTTTCGCACCACCGGCTTCGGCACGGCCATGGTGCTGGACGGCTTCGTGAACGTGTCCGACAAGGACGAGTTCTTCTATCACGAGGTCATGGCCCATCCGGCGCTGTTCATTCATGAACGGCCCCGTCGGGTGCTGATCATCGGTGGCGGCGACTGCGGGGTCCTGCGCGAGGTGTTGCGCCACCCCGGGATCGAGCATGTCGACATGGTCGAGATCGACGAGCGCGTCGTGCGGGTGTCGGAGAAATTCTTCCCCGAACTGACGGCGTCGAACAATGATCCGCGAGCGTCGATCCGTTTCGAGGACGGCGTCGCCTGGGTGCGCAACGCAGCCGCCGGCAGCTATGACGTGATCATCGTCGACAGCACCGATCCCGTCGGCCCGGCGGAGGGGCTGTTCGGCGCCGCCTTCTATGCCGACTGCCATCGGATCCTGACCGATGGCGGCATGGTGGTGGTCCAGAGTGAATCGCCGCTCTTCCATCAGGGCCGCCTGAAGGAGATCCATCGCTGCCTGCGCGGTGCCGGCTTCGTCGACAGCCACCCGATGACCTATCCCACCGTCATCTATGGCGGTGGCACCTGGTCGTCTTCCATCGCCCGCAAGGGCCGGAAGCTGAACGATGGCGTGCGGTGGGACGATATCGAGACCTGCCCCTTCCCGACCCGCTACTACAATCCCGGCGTGCATGTGTCGCTGATGACGCTGTCGGGCTATCTGGCGCCGGTCCTCGACGGCCTCTGAGCGCCGCGCTGTTCACCAGACCACGAGAAAGGGCGCCCGCTTCGTCGGGCGCCCTTTTCTCTTTGGCTGTCGTCTTTTATACGGCCAGGCTCAGAACCGGCCGTAATTGATATAGTCGGACCAGACCCGCTCCAGGGTCCGCAGGCTCTCATTCACCTCGGTGAGATCATCGGCCTCCAGCACGCCCTTGGACAGGGCCGTGCAGTTGCGCTCGTAGAGTTCATTGACGCGGTCGCAAAGATCCCGCCCCTTCTGAGTCAGGCGAATGCGCATCGCCCGCTTGTCATGAGGGGAGCGTTCCTGTTCGAGATATTCATTCTCGACCAGTTTCTTCACGTTGTACGACACGTTGGAGCCCAGGTAATAGCCACGGACGGTAAGCTCGCCGATGGTGAGCTGTTCCTCGCCGATATTCGACAGGATCAGTGCCTGGACGTTGTTGATGTCGCTGATACCGAGACGATCCAGCTCGGCCTTGATCACGTCGAGAAAGCGGCGGTGAAGCCGCTCGATCAGACGAATTGTCTCCAGATAAGACTGTCGCACCTTGTCCTCGGCGTTGCCCGGCGGGAGTTCAGGCCATGGGTCGGGGCTGCGGGTGTCGCCGGTCCGCTGCCCGTGCCGCCATGAGCGGGGCCGTTTACTTTGACGAACGTCCTGCTGTCGCCGGTCTCTCTGCCGGCGTTGCAGTCCAATAGGCGATCATCTCGACCACGACGCCGAAGTCAAGATGGCCGCGCCGGTTCTCCGGTGCGGCCATCTACTTTGACGCAGAATCGACGCAAAATCAGTCGAAATGCAGGTCACGGTTGCCGAGGGGCGCGAACAGCGCGTCGATGGCTGCCGGGTCGACATCCTCGACGCGTGCCGGCGACCAGACCGGGGCGTGATCCTTGTCGACCAGCACCGAGCGGATTCCCTCGCCGAAATCATGGGTCCGCACGATGCGGGTCGCCACACGGAATTCGGTGATCATGCAGTCCTCGAAGGACAGGCTGCCGCCGATGCGCATCTGGCGGAGCGCGATCACCATGCTGGTCGGCGACTTGTGCGACAGCTCCTTCGCCACGCCCGCACCCCACTCTCCGCCCTCGACCGGCAGCCGCGCGAGGATGCCGGCCATATCGTCGCCTGCGAAGCAGGCGTTGATCGTCGGCAGATGCTGGGTGATCTGCGGGGTGCCGGCGGCAGCCGCGTCCGAGAAGCGGTTCAGCACCGCCTCCACCTCGGCGTCGGCACCGGCACCGGCCGTCACCTGCGACAGCGCCTCGGTCAGTTCGCCCAGCTTCGCCGACGGCACGAAATGGGTCGCGATGCCCAGCGCCAGGCAGTCCGCCGCCTTCAGCCGGGCGCCGGTCAGCGCCAGATAGGTGCCCGAGAGACCGGGCAGGCGCGGCAGAATATAGGTGCCGCCCACATCCGGCAGCATGCCAATGGCGGTTTCGGGCATGGCGAAGAGCGTGTTCTCGGTCGCAACCCGCCAGCGGCCATGCGCAGACAGGCCGACACCGCCGCCCATCACCACGCCGTCAATCAGCGACACATAGGGCTTGGCATAGCGGAAGATCTCGCGATTGAGGGTATATTCCTCGCCGAAGAACTCTGCCGCCAGCGTGCTGGTCGGGTCCTCGCGCTCGTCCCAGAGGGCGCGAACATCGCCGCCGGCACAGAAGGCGGGCCGGCCGTCGGGGCGCGGTGCCCCGCGCACCACCACCACGGCCACCGCATCATCCGCAGCCCAGTCCTTCATCTGCGGCGCCATCAGGCGGATCATCGGCAGGGTCAGCGCGTTCAGAGCCTTGGGCCGGTTCAGGGTGATGATACCGGCCGAACCGGCACGGTCGAACAGGATCTGCGCGTCGCTCATCTGGTTTCCTCTGATCCTTCGTGTTGACGAGGCGGGCGGCGTGGCAACCGGCCCGGCCCGCGGTCATGGCAAAGGCCATGATATGCCGGGCATCATAGAGGCCACCGGATCGCTGTCAATTTCACCCGGATGCGGCCCCGATGCACGCCCTGCCGGGCGATTTTGCCGCGGCGCGGCGGCATCCGGTTTACGTCGGGCCCGGGCGGGTGCATTCTCTGGCCCCGGCAGAGCCTTTCGGACTTTCGATCAGGAGTATCGTGTCGTGGCACCGACCCCCCTCGGACGTTTCCCGCGCACCCGCATGCGTCGCAATCGCCGGACCGACTGGTGGCGCCGGCTGGTCGCCGAGAACCGGCTTTCGCCCGACGACCTGATCTGGCCGTTTTTCGTGGTGGATGGCGAAGGGGTCGCGCAGCCGGTCGCCTCGATGCCCGGGGTGGAACGGCTGTCGATCGATCGCGCGGTCGCTGCGGTGCGTGAGGCGCGCGATCTGGGTGTTCCGGCCGTGGCGCTCTTCCCCTCGATCGATCAGGCACTGAAGACCCCCGACGGCCGCGAGGCCGCCAACCCCGACAATCTGACCTGCCGGGCGATCCGGGCGATCAAGGACGCCGTCCCCGATATCGGCGTCATCGTCGATGCCGCCCTCGATCCCTATACCAGCCACGGCCAGGACGGCATCGTCGAGAACGGCCAGATCCTGAACGACCCGACCGTCGACATGCTGTGCCGGCAGTCTCTGGTTCAGGCCGGTGCCGGCGCCGACGTCATCGCGCCGTCGGACATGATGGACGGCCGCATCGCCGCCATCCGCGACGCGCTGGATGCCGACGGCTTCGCCGGCTGCGGCATCATGGCCTATGCCGCCAAATACGCCTCCGCCTTCTACGGCCCCTTCCGGGATGCGGTGGGCTCGGCAAGGAATCTGGGCGCCGCCGACAAGCGTACCTATCAGATGAACCCGGCCAACAGCGACGAGGCCCTGCACGAAGTGGCGCTCGACCTGGCCGAGGGTGCCGACATGGTGATGGTCAAGCCCGGCATGCCCTATCTCGATGTCGTGCAGCGGGTGTCGCAGGAATTCGGCGTGCCGACCTTCGCCTACCAGGTCAGCGGCGAATACGCCATGCTTCAGGCAGCCATTGCGAATGGCTGGCTGGACGGCGAGAAAGTGGTGGTCGAAAGCCTGCTGGCCTTCAAGCGGGCCGGTGCCGCCGGCGTTCTCACCTATTATGCCCGCGACGTGGCGGCGAAGCTGAACGGCTGAGCCGCATCGCACGGCCTTTCTCTTTATCCCTGACGGTTTCCGGAGTTCCAGGTGCCGATCTCGTTCCGTCTTCCGGCCATGGCGGCCGCAACCGGCCTTGTGGCCGCCCTTATCGCCCTGCCCGCCGTGGCACAGCAGTCGGGACCGCGGGTTCTTGTCCCGCAGGCACCCGTGGCACCCACCGCCCCTGCGGCACCGACCCAGCCGGGTGTGTCACAACCGGCAGGTCAGCAGCCGCCCGCGACGCGGCCCGCCTCCGTCGCCCTGCCACCCAAGGTCGCGGAAGAGGCGGAGCGTCTCGGCCGGGCCTGGCTGGCGCGCATCCAGCCCAAGGCGCCTGAGGTGAAGCCGGATCTTGCGCAGGCCTATGCCGCCCAGGACCGCTTTCTGGCTGCCGCGATGCCGTCGCGACCGGCACAGCTGGGCTGGAAGCTGACGCTGACGGCCCGCACCACGCAGGAGATGTTCGGGGCCCGCGCCCCGGTGGTGGGGCGGATCTTCGCCGGCCAGATCCTGGAGAATGGTGCCGATGTGCCGCGCGATGTCGGCGCGCGGCCGACGGTCGAGGTCGATCTGGCGGTCACGGTCAAGGATGCCGGCATCATGCAGGCAACCAACCCGCTGGAGGTGGCCGCCCATCTCGCCACGGTTTCGGCCTATATCGACGTTCCCGACCTGCTGCTGGCCTCGGGCGAGCCGCTGAACGCCGAGACCCTGGCGATGATCAATGCCGGCATGCGTACCGGCGTGGTCGGCAAGGCGGTGCCGGTTCAGCCCACACCGGAATTCGTTGCCGCCATGGCCGAGATGCAGGTCAAGGCGCTCGACGGTCATGGCGGGCTGATCGTCGAAAGCCGGTCCTCGGCCATCATGGGCCAGCCCCTGAATGCCCTGGTCTGGCTGATCGGCCATCTGAAGGCCCGCGGCGAAAGCCTGAAGCCGGGCGACCTGATCACGCTGGGCGCCATCAGCCGGCCGCTGCCGCTGAAAGAAGGCCAGGTCGTGCGCGCGGTCTATACCGGCCTGCCGGGCGGGCCGCTGGAGGCGCAGCTGTCGGTCAAGTGACCGGAAGCATCGCCTGTGCCCGCCGCAACACCGAACCCGCCGCCCTTGCGGCGGGTTCGCCGATTTCGACCACGGCTTCGGGCAGAAAGCCGTTGAACCGGGTGGCGAGCGCGTTGGAATAGGCGCCGATCATGTCGATCTCGATCCAGTCGCCCTCGCGAATGTCCGACGGCAGCAGCAGCGGCGCCGGCAGCACATCGGTCGAATCGCAGGTGGGCCCGAAGATGGTGAAGGGCTGACGCTCTGCATCCAGCGGCCCGGTCGGGCGGATGGCACGGGCAGGGAAGCGCAACTGGCCGGTCACGGTCTCAGACAGGCTGCCATAGATGCCGTCATTGATGAACAGCCGGTCGCCCTTGCGCAGATGCACCTGCACCACCAGCGACAGCCCGTCAGCCACCAGCGCGCGCCCCGGCTCGCACAGAATGCGCCGGCCGGGCAGCGGTGGGATGGTGTCGAGCGCACGGCGGACGGCGGCGAAATAATCGCCGACCGGCGGCATCTCCACGCCCATGTCATAGCGGCCCGGGAAGCCGCCCCCGACATCCAGGGCCACCACCGGCACCTCCGGTGCGTGATCCATCGCCGCCCGCACCACCGCCATGGCCTCGTCATAGGCCCGCGGATCCGGGCATTGCGACCCGACGTGGAAGTAGAGCCCCACCTGATGGCCCAGACGGTGGGCCTCGCGCATCATCGCCGCCGCCTCGGGCACCGAGGCGCCGAACTTGGCCGACAGGTCATAGGTGCTGCGGCTGCTGTCGGTGGTCAGTCGCACCATCATCACCACCGGCCCGCCGCGGGTCTCGGCATGGATCTTGGCCAGTTCGTCGGGATGATCGACGGCGAAGCGTTCCACGCCATAGACCCGATAGGCATTGGCAATGGCCGCCCGGCTCTTGATCGGGTGATGAAAATGCAGTTCCGCCTCTTCAAAGAGATCGGCGACCAGCGCCACCTCGGCGAGCGAAGCGACGTCGAAGCCGGCGATCCCTGCTTCGTAGAGCGTGGAGATGACCGCACGTTCGGGGTTGCACTTCACCGCATAAAGGACTTCGCCCGGAAAGCCTTCGATAAAGGTACGGGCGGCATCGGCCAGCCGCGACGGTTTCAAACAATAGACCGGATAGCTGGGCTTCAGCCGCGTCACCATCGTATCGACATCCGGAAAACGGCCCGGGGTGCTGCGTCGACGGGTGGGGAAGAGGTCCGACATCCGGTTCTGCTCCTCGTGGATCTGGGGGGCGGAAGGTCATAGCTCTCCCGCATCATATGGGGATGACGTTGCGGATCCGCGACCGTCGATCCGTTCTTCTTGCCCCCGTCGCGTGACGCAGAGGTTGATCCGGAGCCGCGCCTCCATCAGACTGCCGCCGTGACGCGGCACGGATTCCGCGGCGTTCTGACGGCAAGAGGCGGGGATCTTCATGCGCTGGATCGGTCGAATTCTGGGCGGTCTCGTCTTCATCGTGATCGCCGCCGTGGTGATCGGCGTGATCTGGCTGCGCACCAGCCTGCCCGAGACCGAGGGGCGCCTGGCCCTGCAGGGGCTTTCGGGCGAGGTCACGGTCATCCGCGACGAGAACGACGTTCCCCATATCAAGGCCCGGAGCATCGAGGACGCGGTCTTCGCCCTCGGGTTCCTCCACGCCCAGGACCGGCTCTGGCAGATGGAGTTCCAGCGCCGGGTCGGATCGGGGCGGCTGTCGGAATTCGCCGGCAAGTCGACGCTGTCGATCGACCGCTTCATCCGCACCATCGGTGTCTACGGCCATGCCGAACGAGCCTATGCAAAGCTCGACGATCAGACCCGTCGCCGGCTGGATGCCTATGTCGCCGGTGTGAACGCCTATATCGCCGGCCATGACGGCGCCTGGCCGCTGGAATTCGTGCTGACCGGCATCACGCCGACGCCCTGGAAGCCCGCCGATTCGATGGTCTGGCTGAAGATGATGGCCTGGGACCTGGCCAAGAACTGGCGCGACGAGTTGCTGCGCGCCCGCATGCTTGCAGCCGGCATCACGCCGGAGCAGATCTCGGATCTCTGGCCGGATTACGATGCCGACGGCAATGTCGCCCTGCCGGAAATCGCCGGGCTCGGCACCGATCTGGACGCGTTGACGAAGATCTATGCCGCAACGCCCTTCGCAACCCTGCTGGACCAGGGGGCTGCGCCGCCGATCGACGGTATCGGGTCCAACAACTGGGTTCTGTCGGGCGCCCATACGGCGACCGGCAAGCCGATGCTCGCCAACGACCCCCATCTGGGGCTCGGCGCACCGTCGCTCTGGTACCTCGCCCATCTCTCCGCACCCGGCCTTGAGGTGATCGGCGCCACCCTGCCCGGCCTGCCCAGCGTCATGCTGGGGCGCACCAACACTTTCGCCTGGGGCTTCACGAATACCGGCCCCGATACCCAGGATTTCGTGATCGAACAGCTGACGGCGCCGGGCGCCGACACTTACGAAACACCGGACGGCCCCCTGGCCTTCACCACCCGCAGCGAGACCATCCAGGTCAAGGGGGCGGAGCCCGAGAGCTTCACGGTACGCGAAAGCCGCAACGGCCCGATCGTGACCGATGTCGTCAATGGCGGCGGGGAACTGACCGACCGGCGCCATGTGCTCGCCTTCCGCTGGGTGGCGCTGACCGATGACGATCCCACCCTGCGTGCGGCCTTCGCCGCCAACACCGCCACCGATTTCCCCAGCTTCCGCGAAGGCTTGCGCGACTTCTACTGGCCGCAGCAGAACATCGTCTTCGCCGACACCGGCGGCCGGATCGCCTATCTGGCGCCGGCCCGGGTGCCGATCCGGGCCTCGGGCGACGGCTTTCTCCCAAGCCGCGGCTGGACCGGCGAGGGAGACTGGACCGGGTGGATTCCCTATGACGAGTTGCCGCAGCTGACCGACCCGGAAGATGGCCGGATCGTCACCGCCAATCAGCGGATCACGCCCGAGGGCTATCCCTATTTCATCAGCCGGGAATGGACCGCCCCCTATCGCGCCGACCGCATCGACCAGATGCTCGACGAGACGGACAAGCACGATACCGAAAGCTTCCGCGCGATCATGGGTGATACCGTCTCCCTGATGGCCCGCCAGTTCATGCCGCTGATGATGGCCGGCATCCGCGATGCCAGCCCGGAGCACCCGGCCGCCGCGGAGGCGCTCGATATCCTGAAGCGCTGGGACGGCGACATGGCGGCCGATCAGACCGCGCCGCTGATCTTCTCGGCCTGGTATGACGCCCTGCTGCCGCGCATCGCAGCCGACGAGCTGGGCGACGATCTGTTCGGCGACTATCGCGGCCACCGCACCGAATTCCTGCGGGTCGCGCTGACCCGCGACCCGGTCTGGTGCGACGACCGGCGGACCACGGAGACGGAGAGCTGCGCCGTTCAGATCGCCCGCGCGCTGGACGACGCAATGGCCCTGCTGATCCGCACCCAGGGTGAAGACATGTCCGCCTGGATATGGGGCAAGGCGCATCCGGCAGTCTCAGAGAACCGGGTGCTGTCGGCCGTGCCGGTGCTCAAGGACGTGCTCGCCATCTCGCACCCGATCGGCGGCGACCCGTTCACCGTCAACGCCCAGCGCTGGGCTGCCGATGCACCGGAAGGGCCGCAGATGTTCCGATCGACCCACGGCCCCGGCTATCGCGCGATCTACGATCTTGCCGACCCGCAGCGTTCGATGTTCATCCAGAGCACCGGACAAAGCGGCAATCCGCTCTCCGCCGGCTATGATGCCTTCGCATCGCGCTGGACCGAGACCCGCTTCATCCCCATGATCACCGACTGGTCGCGGATCGACGCCGCGGCCGGGACGAAGCGACTGACCCTGGCGCCCGCGACCGCCCCGGCCAACTGACCGGACGCGGCACGGGCCCTGTACCGGAGCCCCCGACGTGCCAGCCTCCACCCTGCTGACGCTCGACCAGATCCGCGAGGCGGCTGCCCGCCTTGCAGGATCGATCGAGCGTACCCCCTGCAAGGCCTCCCGAACGCTCAGCGACCTCACCGGCGCAAAGGTGGTCTGCAAGTATGAAAACCTTCAGTTCACCGCCTCGTTTAAGGAACGCGGCGCGCTGAACCGCATGCTCGCCCTGGATGACGCGACCCGGGCGCGGGGTGTGATCGCCATGTCGGCCGGCAACCACGCCCAGGGTGTCGCCCTTCAGGCGCGCAGGCTCGGCATTCCCGCCACCATCGTGATGCCCCGCTTCACGCCCTTCACCAAGGTCGGCCACACCCGCGCGTTGGGCGCAGAGGTCGTGCTTGAAGGCGACACGCTGGAAGAGGCCCGCGCCAAGGCGGATTCGCTTGCAGCCGAGCGGGGCCTCACCTTCGTCCACCCCTATGACGATCCGTTGATCGCGGCCGGTCAGGGCACGGTGGCGCTGGAAATGCTGGAGCAGGCACCGGAGATCGACGTGATGCTGGTGCCGGTCGGGGGTGGTGGTCTGATCGCCGGCTGCGCCGCAGCCGCCAAGGCGCTCAAGCCGCAGATCGAGGTGATCGGCATTCAGGCCGATCGCTACCCGTTCATGGTGCAGGCGCTGGGCCGCGAGGTTCCGGCCGCCCAGGGCATGACCATCGCCGAAGGCATCGCGGTCAAGAGCCCCGGCCAGTTCACCCGGCAGGTGATCGCCGACTGCGTCGACGACCTGCTTCTGGTCGATGAAACCGCCATCGAGCGCGCGGTTCAGCTGTTCGTCGAGATCGAGAAGACGGTGGTCGAGGGTGCCGGTGCCGTTGGCCTGGCGGCCCTGCTCGACCCTGCCCATCATGAACGCTTCGTGGGCCGCACCGTCGGTCTCGTGGTCTCGGGCGGTAATATCGATACCCGGATCCTGTCCTCCATCCTGCTCCGCGGCCTGGTGCGGGACGGCAAGGTCATGCGGCTCAGGGTGATTTCGTATGACCGGCCGGGAGAGCTGGCGCTGATCGCCCGGCTGATCGGCGATGCCGGCGCCAACATCCTTGAGGTCTATCATCAACGCGCCTTCTCTCACGTGCCGATCAAGGCGGTCGAGGTCGACCTGGTCGTGGAGACACGCGGCCCCGACCATGCCCGGGAACTGATCGGCCGGCTCGAAAAAGAAGGGCTGGAAGTTCAGCGCCTGGATCACGACATCAGCGAGAGCGGCTCTCTTCAGATGTAAGGCCCCCGCGGGGCCTTGGTCCGGGGTGGAAGCGACTGCTATAGTTATCGTCAGTGAACGCGCGTCACACGCCGCGCGTGCTCCCGCCTTCGGAGATCGCCATGAGGGAGTGGCCGCATCGGGCGCAACATCTGTTCACCATGACCGTCGCCCATCCGTGCCCCTATATCGAAGGCCGGCTGGAGCGGGACGTCGTGGCGGATCTGAATGTGCCCAACGCCCAGTCCTTCTACGACTGGCTGCTGCGCTCGGGCTTCAGGCGTGTGCAGCATATGGCCTATCGGCCGGCCTGCCCCGGATGCTCGGCCTGCGTGCCGGTGCGCATCCGGGTGGCAGGCATGGAGCCGACCCGCAGCCAGCGGACCGTATTGCGCCGGAACGCCGATCTCGCCCACACCATCGTGCCCCTGACGGCGACGCAGGAGCAGTACCAGCTGTTCCTGCGTTATCAGAAAAGCCGCCACGCCGACGGCGAAATGGCGACCATGACCTTCCACGACTACCGCATGATGGTGGAAGAAAGCCCCATCGATACGCAGGTTGTCGAATTCCGGGGCGAAGAGGGGCAGTTGATCGCCGTCTGCCTGACCGACCGGGTGCGCGACGGGCTCTCTGCCGTTTATAAATTCTACGATCCCGACGCGGCACGCCGCAGCCTGGGAACGCGGATCGTGCTCTGGCACATAGACCGCGCACGCGAGTTGGGGTTGCCCTATGTCTATCTCGGCTATTGGATCGCCGAGAGCCGGAAGATGGCCTACAAGGCCCGCTTCGCTCCGATGGAAGCCCTGGTCGATGGCGCCTGGGTGCCCCTGCCCCGTCAGGCATAGTGCCGGTATTCGAAACCATCGAAGACTGTTCGCCCTTCACGCTATGACCGCGGCACGCAGCGGTGGCGAAAGCACGTTACATGCATGGTCGTATTCGCGAACGCATGGTTGACCTATTCACTTTCGGCGCACGCCTCCTATAATCGGCGACCAAGAATGGTCGCGCGGCTCGTCCGTCCCGCAGACGGGGTATGCGCGCCCATCGGCCCGGCACCGGCAGATCCAGGTCCCACCGCATCGGGAGAGCGCGGCGGTGGCCGTCGGCAACGGGCCGTACAGCATCCACGTGGGGAGGCCCGTCCAAAATGAATCGCCGTTCCTTCCTCCGCGGTGGCGCCGTCGCCGCCGCGGCAACCACAGCTGCGGCCGCCAGCGGCCTTGCGGCACCCGCGCTTGCCCAGTCGCGCACCGAATGGCGCATGGTCACGTCCTGGCCGAAGAATTTCCCGGGTGTCGGCACCTCTGCCCAGCGGCTGGCCGATCGCATCGCGGCGATGAGCGCGGGCCGTCTGGTGATCAAGGTGTTCGGCGCCGGCGAACTCGCCCCGGCCTTCGGGACCTTCGATGCGGTCCAGCAGGGCGCTGCCGAGTGCTATCACAGCCCGAGCTACTATTTCGCCGGCAAGAATCCGGGCCTGACCCTGTTCACCTCCATCCCGCTCGGCATGACTGCCTGGGAGGCCCATGGCTGGTGGCTGCATGGCGGTGGTGAGGCGCTGCAGGACGAGATGACCAAGCCGTTCGGCATCAAGGCCCTGCCCTGCATCAATACGGGCGTCCAGGCCGCCGGCTGGTTCAACAAGGAAATCAAGACGGTCGAGGACCTGAAGGGCCTCAAGATGCGGACCGCCGGCCTCAACGCCGAAATCCTGCGCCGGCTGGGCGTCAATGTCGTGACCCTGCCGCCCGGAGACATCTTCCAGGCCATGCAGTCGGGCACCGTCGACGCGGCGGAATGGATCGGCCCCTGGAACGATCTGGCATTCGGCCTGCATCGCATCACCAAGAACTATTACGTCGCCGGCACCAACGAGCCCTGCGCCGTGGCCGAGCTCGGCATCTCCGAGAAGCACTGGAACGAGCTTCCCGAGGATCTGCAGGCGATCGTTCGCAGTGCCTGCGCCGCCGAATACGAGACCGCCTTCACCGAGTACTTCACCCGCAACGCCGAGGCGATGGTGGTGTTGAAGAACGAGCATGGCGTGCAGGTCCGGACCTTCCCGGACGAGGTCCAGAAGGTGCTGGCCGATGCCGCCCGTGCCGTGGCCCTGGAACTGCGCGATCGCGGCGACGACGTGACCCGGCGGGCCTGGACCTCGTACATGACCTATCTGGACCACGCCCGCACCTATGGCAGCAGCGCCGAGGGCGGCTATCTGGCACTCCGGGCGAAGTTCGACCCGATCCCGGTCGGCTGATCCGGATACGATCTTCCAGCCTGCCAGACGCAGGAATGCGCCGCACCAGATGATGGTGCGGCGCATCATTTTTCTGCAGATGCTCCTGGACAGCGGCGGCGCACGGGCCTAGACAGGTCGCCCGATGGTATACCATTGCAGTATGTCCCTCGGGTTTCAGGAACCGTGCAAGGAAGACCGGCCGATGGACCGCCGTTCATTCATCAAGCGCAGCGTCGCCACCGGCGCTGCAGCCGCCGCCACCACCTTCGCCGCCCCGGCCATCGCCGAGGGCCGCATCGAATGGCGGCTGATCACGTCCTGGCCGAAGAATTTTCCCGGCCTGGGAACGACAGCCGAACGCCTCGCACAAAAGATCACCAGAATGAGCGGCGGCCGGCTGACCGTGAAACTGTATGCCGCGGATGAACTCGTGCCGGCTTTCGGCGTGTTCGATGCCGTCCAGCAAGGGGCTGCCGAAGCCTACCATTCAGCCGCCTATTATTACGGCGGCAAGCACCCCGCGCTCAACTTTTACACCAGCGTGCCTTTCGGCATGTATGCGCCCGAACACATGGCGTGGTGGCTGTATGGCGACGGCGAAAAGTTGCAGGACGAACTGTACGCCCCGTTCGGCATCAAGGCGATCCCGGCCGCCAACACCGGCGCCCAGGCCGCAGGCTGGTTTGCGCGCGAGATCACCGGCCCGGATGACCTGAAGGGGCTGAAGTTCCGCACCGCAGGACTGAACGGCGAACTCTGGCGTGAGGCCGGCTGCAACGTTGTCCAGCTGCCGGGACGGGAGATGTTTCAGGCCTTCCAGAGCGGCATGATCGATGCGGCGGAATGGGTGGGGCCCTGGAACGATCTGGCTTTCGGGCTGCATCGTCTGGCGAAAAACTACTATACCCCCGGTATCGGCGAGGGCCAGGGCGCAGTCGAGATCGGCATCGGCCGCAAGCATTGGGATGCCCTGCCCGATGATCTGAAGGCGGTCGTCCGCGAGGCGGCAATTTCCGAGTATCAGGCCAATGTCTCGGAGTTCCTTATTCGCAACGCCTCGGCGCTCAAGGCGCTACAGACCGAGCACGGCGTGAAAGTGCAGCCCTTCCCCGATACGGTGAATGACGCACTCGCCAAAGCCGGCGAGAGCGTGATGTTGCGTCTGCGCGATGGTGGCGACGATCTGCTCAAGAAAGTCTGGGCCAGCTATTACGGCTTCCGGAACGACTGCATGACCTGGACACGCCACGCCGAGCAACCCTATCTGAATGCGCGGGCGAAAGGCCCCGCCTTTACCGACTGATACCTACGCGCGAACTTCGCACGGCAGTTGTGGCCCTTGCGTGTTTCCTTTTGGTAAAGGCGCAAGGGCCAAATCATTTCTACCCCGCCGAACAGGTGCTCGGCGCCGATTTGCATTGCATTGCATCATCGTATTTTGCGTCGCAACACAACAGAAGCCTTGATCCGATTGGGTGAACATTACTGACCCAATCTCACCATGTCAGCTTGCGTTCACTCGATGACCCCTTATACTACCCCCAGATCGTCGGGCCGGGGCCTGATCGCGGCGGAGACCCGCGGCCAGGGAGGGGCCGGACCGACGATGGTTTCGGGGGTATCTCTACGTTCGCCGGCGATCCGCCCCCCGCCGGATCCGGGGACGTCGGGCAACCGACCAAAACGCACGAAAAGCTGCCAAAAAATTCATCAGGGAGAGACCGATCGATGGATCGTCGTTCGTTCCTCAAGGGATCGGCCGCCGCGGGTGCCGCTGCCGCCGCCGTCGCCGCTTCCAACTTCCCGGCGCCGGCCATCGCGCAGGGCAAGATCGAGTGGCGCATGGTCACCTCGTGGCCGAAGAACTTCCCCGGCCTCGGGACGGCCGCGGAAAGCATCGCGCAGAAGATCACCACCATGAGCGGCGGGCGCCTCACCGTGAAGGTCTTTGCCGCGGGTGAGCTGGTGCCGGCCTTCGGCGCCTTCGATGCCGTGCAGCAGGGAGCTGCCGAAGTCTACCACTCGGCCGCCTATTATTACGGTGGCAAGCATCCCGGTTTCCATTTCTTCACCACCGCACCCTATGGCCTCTATGCGGCCGAGCAGTTCGCGTGGTGGGCGGTCGGCGACGGTGAGAAGCTCCAGGACGAACTCTACGCACCTTTCGGCGTGAAGGCTTTCCCGGCGGTCAACACCTGCGCGCAGGCGGTCGGCTGGTTCGCCAAGGAGATCAATACTCCCGACGACCTGAAGGGCCTGAAGTTCCGCACTGCCGGCCTGAATGCGGAAATCTTCCGTCGGCTTGGCTGCAACGTGGTTCAGCTGCCGGGTGGCGAAATCTTCCAGGCCATGCAGTCCGGTACCGTCGATGCGGCAGACTGGGTCGGCCCCTGGAACGATCTGGCCTTCGGCCTGCACCGGGTTGCCAAGAACTACTATACCCCCGGCATCGGCGAGCCGTCTGCGACCATCGAGATGGGTATCGGCAAGAAGCACTGGGACGAGCTGCCGGATGATCTGAAGGCGATCGTCCGTCAGGCCGCCTATAGCGACTATCAGGAGGGCGTCGGCCAGTTCATCGTCCGCAACTCCGCTGCCGTCGCAACCCTGATCAACGAGCATGGCGTGAAGGTCCGCCCCTTCCCTGATCCGGTCTACAAGGCCCTGGGTGAGGCTGCCGAGTCGTTCATTAACGAGCTGAGCGGCAGTGGTGACGACATTCTGAAGCGGATCGTCAAGAGCTACTATACCTTCCGCAACAACAGCATGACCTGGCAGCAGCATGCTGAGCAGCCCTATCTGAACATCCGGGCCGCCGGTCCGAAGTTCGCGGTCTGAGGTCGCGCAGGGTATGGGCTTTGGCCCCTACCCTGGGCGTCACACCGCAGATAAGCCGAGCCCGTGTCACCGCCTGCATCAACGCGGAGACACGGGCTTTTTGTACGGGCGGCGGCGTTCCACATTGCGGCACCAAGGCGGATCGCTGCTCAACCGGTGCGCTCTGCGGTGGACGGGCCTTGAAACGTCGTTTCACAAATCGACGACTGCAAGACATCTTGCGCTGACGACTTGGCGAACTTTAAGTCGGATCGTTCGCAGGAACGAAAATGTGCCCTGATCTGTCAAAAAATGACAAAAAGACTGCAATTTCAGGGCGCTTCTTCTATACAAGGAGCACGTTTCGGCCGGGTTGTGGCCGATCGCTCCCCCAGCAGCCGCCTGTGAAGGCACAAAGAACCCATTAGGAGGGAACACCGTGAACGCCCTCAGAGCGCTTGCAAGCGCCGTGGACGCGGTGAACGAAGGGATCGGACGAGTCGTTTCCTGGCTTGCTCTCGTGCTGGTGGTCGTGCAGTTCGGAATCGTGCTGATGCGCTATGTCTATGGCGTCGGCGCGATCGCGGTTCAGGAATCGATCCTGATCATGCACGGCGTCCTGTTCCTCGTCGCTGCGGGCTATGCGCTGCTCTATGACGCGCACGTCCGGGTCGACGTGTTCTACGGCGAAGCCAAACCCCGCAAGAAGGCGATGGTCGATCTCATCGGCTGCATCGTTTTCCTCGCTCCGTTCATCTACGTCATCTGGGACGTCGCCTTTCCTTACGTCGCCTCGTCCTGGGCGGTGAAGGAAGCGTCGAACGAGACCAGCGGCCTGCCCGGCATCTACCTGTTCAAGACAACGATCCTGGCCTTCACGGTCCTGGTCGGCCTTCAGGGCGTGGCGCTGGCGCTGCGCTCGATCCTGGTGATCGCCGGCCTGGCGGAAACCAACAAGTCTCGGACGGGCGGGGCTGCGTAACGCCATGCTGATCAAGGACTATCTCGACATCGCCATGTTCCTCGTCCTGGTCGGGGCGTTGCTCATGGGCTTTCCGGTCGCCTTCACGCTGGGCGGCGTATCGATCATCTTCGCCTTTATCGGCAACGCCCTCGGCGTCTTCGACCTGTCGTTCCTCAGCTTCCTGCCCCAGCGCATCTTCGGCACCATGACCAACGAGACCCTGGTCGCCGTGCCGCTGTTCGTGTTCATGGGCGTGGTACTGGAACGGTCCAAGGTTGCCGAGGAACTGCTCGAGACCATGGGCCTGCTGTTCGGCCGCCTGCGTGGCGGTCTCGGCATCTCGGTCTCGGTGGTGGGGGCCCTGCTTGCCGCATCGACCGGTATCGTCGGCGCAACCGTCGTGACCATGGGGCTGATCGCCCTGCCGACCATGCTGAAGCGCGGCTACGACCCGCGCCTCGCCACCGGCGGCATCGCCGCGGCCGGCACGCTGGGCCAGATCATCCCGCCCTCGATCGTGCTGGTGCTGCTGGGTGACGTCATGGGCTCCGCCTACCAGCAGGCGCAGCTCAAGATGGGCATCTTCTCGCCGGATACGGTTTCGGTCGGCGATCTCTTTGCCGGTGCGCTGATCCCGGGCCTGATGCTGGTCGGCATCTACATCCTGTATCAGGTGTTCGCCGGCATCATCAACCCGGCCGGCTCCCCCGCACTCTCTGAAGAGGAAGTTGCGGCCGGCCGTGGTCCTGGTTTCGGCAAGCGCATCTTCAGCGCCCTGGTCCCGCCACTGGTGCTGATCATCGCCGTGCTGGGGTCGATCCTGGGCGGTCTGGCGACGCCGACCGAGGCGGCTGCGGTTGGCGCCGTCGGCTCGCTGATGCTGGGTGCAGCCCGCCATCCGGATCGCAGCCCCATCCCGATCTATATCTCGGGCGCCGCCCTGATCGCGATCCTTGTCCTGACCGGCCTGATGGATCTGCGCTTCCAGCGCAGCGTGATCAGCACGGCCGAGAATATCGGCATCATCGTCGCCGCGATCCTGCTGGTGCTGATCGCCTGGGGCCTGATCATCTCCATCCTGCGCGCCGCGCGGACGAGCATGCTGAACGAGGTGATGCGGGGCACAGCCCGGGTCAGCTCGATGGTCTTCGTCATCCTGATCGGTGCGGCGGCGTTCTCGCTGGTGTTCCGTGGCCTGGGCGGCGACGACCTGGTTCACGAACTTCTGACCGGCATGCCCGGCGGCACGTTCGGCGCCCTGATGATCGTGATGATCGTCATGTTCATCATGGGCTTCTTCCTGGACTTCATCGAGATCACCTTCGTGGTGGTCCCGCTGGTTGCCCCGGTGCTGCTCCAGCTGGATGTGAACCCGGTCTGGCTCGGCGTCATGATGGCGATGAACCTGCAGACCTCGTTCCTCACCCCGCCCTTCGGCTTTGCGCTGTTCTATCTGCGGGGTGTCGCACCGCCGTCGGTCAAGACCTGGGACATCTACAAGGGCGTGATCCCCTTCGTGCTGATCCAGATCGTGGCGCTGGCCATCCTGTGGATCTTCCCGGGCATCACCACCTTCCTGCCCGATCTGCTTTACCGGTAAACGACCCGGCTTCCGGCCGGCCCTGTCGGGGGACGGGACGGCCGGAAGGAGCAGTCTCCACGAAAAACGGCCCGGCGGATGGGGATCCGCCGGGCCGTTTTTTTTGCGTCCGATCAGACGTGCTGAACGCTCAGTCGCCGAACCGGTTATCGCGCGGGAAGCCGTTAGGGGCCAGCGCGCCCGGGCCGCCCCGGGCCTTGGTGATCCAGCGCGCCAGTTCAGGCATCAGCACCTTGCGGGTCTGCGGCCCCCTCTGCCAGGACAGGCCGTCCTGCGGCTCCACCAGCTTCAGGCCCCGCACATCCGACGGACCGCCCTGGCGATAGGTTTGCAACCGCACGCCCTTGCCCCGCGTCATATGTGGCACCTGATCGATGGGATAGATCGCAAGCTTGCGGTTCTCGCCCACGATGGCGAGATGGGTCGCATCGGCGTCGATCCGGCGCACGAGCTTCAGCTTCTGTCCCTCGCCCGGCACCAGCACCTGGCGGCCGGTGCGGGTCTGGGCAACGGCATCCTCGGGCTTCACCATGAAACCGCGGCCGTCGCTCGCCACCAGCAGCAGGTCGCCCGGGGTTCCGGCCAGTGTCAGGGTCACGATCTGGGCGTCGGCTGCAAGATCCACCATCAGCCGCAGCGGTTCACCGAAACCGCGGCCGGGCGGCAGCTTGTCGCCCTGCAGCGTATAGACCCGGCCGTCATCGGCGAAGACCAGGATTCTGTCGGTCGTCTGGGCCTCGATGCGCAGCGCCTCGGCGTCGCCCTCCTTGAAACGCAGCTCCTGGTCGGGCCCGATATGGCCCTTCATCGCCCGGATCCAGCCCATGGTCGACAGCACGACGGTGATCGGCTCGCGCTCGACCAGTGCCTCGATCGAGACCATCTCGGTCTTCGGCGCCTCACCCGGCGTGGTCCGCCGGCGGCCCAGCTCGGTCTCAGGGCCGAAACGCTTCACCAGATCGGCAAATTCCACATCCAGCGCATCCCGCTGGCGGCCTTCATCGGCGAGCAGCCCTTTGAGCTTCTTCTGCTCGGTGGTCAGCTGCTTGCTTTCGCGCTCGATCTCGATCTGCTGCAGCTTGTGCAGGGCGCGCAGCCGCATGTTGAGAATGGCTTCGGCCTGGACCTCGGTCAGCTCGAACCGCGTCATCAGCCCCGCCTTCGGCTCGTCGGCGGTGCGGATGATATGGATGACCTCGTCGAGGTTCAGATAGGCGATCAGCTGGCCCTGCAGCACTTCCAGGCGCCGGGCGATTTCCGAGAGGCGGTGCCTGGTGCGCCGGCGCAGGACCTCGATCCGGTGCTCGATGAAGGCGGCCAGCACGCCGCGCAGGCTCATCACCTGCGGCACACCCTCGGCGTCGAGCACGTTCATGTTCAGGCTGAAGCGATTCTCGAAATCGCTCTGGCGGAACAGACTTTCCATCAGCAGAGCCGGGTCGACATCGCGCGAGCGCGGCTCCAGCACGATGCGCACGTCTTCGGCCGATTCGTCGCGAATATCCGCCAGCAGCGCCAGCTTCTTGGCGGTCAGCAGCTCCGCCACCCGCTCGATCAGCCGGCCCTTCTGGACCTGGAACGGAATCTCGGTGACGACGATCTGATAACGGCCATGGGCCAGATCCTCGCGATGCCACCGAGCCCTGACCCGGAAGCCGCCACGGCCGGTGGCATAGGCCTCCGCGATCGAGGCCTTGCTCTCTACCAGCACGCCGCCGGTCGGAAAGTCGGGGCCCTGAACATGGCTCAGCAGTGTTTCATGCGGGCAGTCGCGATAGCGATCCTCGGGGCGGACGGCCGTGCCCTCGGGGAAGTCCCCGTCGGTCTTGCGATGGCCCAGCATCATGCGTGCCGCCTCGGCCAGCTCGGCGGCGTTATGCGGCGGGATGCTTGTTGCCATGCCGACCGCGATGCCGGTCGCGCCATTGGCGAGCAGATTGGGAAAGCCCGCCGGCAGCACCACGGGTTCCTCGTCGGTGCCGTCGTAATTGGCACGGAACCCGACGGTGTCGCGATCCAGATCCTGCAGCAGCAGCATCGCGACCTCGGTCAGCCGGGCTTCGGTGTATCGCATGGCCGCGGCATTATCGCCGTCGATATTGCCGAAATTGCCCTGGCCGTCGACCAGCGGGTAGCGGAGCGCGAAATCCTGCGCCAGGCGGACCATGGCGTCATAGACCGCGGTGTCGCCATGCGGATGGTATTTACCGATCACGTCGCCGACCACGCGGGCGCATTTCTTGAAGCCCTGAGCGGGGTCGAGCTTCAGCTGCCGCATGGCGTAGAGCAGCCGCCGCTGCACCGGCTTCAACCCGTCGCGGACATCGGGCAGCGAGCGCGAGGTGATGGTCGACAGGGCATAGGCAAGATAGCGCTCACCCAGCGCGTCGGCCAACGGTACGGTCTCGATCAGCCCCGCATTGTCCGGGCTTCCGGTCTCGTCGCTCATCGGATCTCCATCGGGTTGGTGCCGTCTGCGGAGGATGGTCCCCGGCCGCTCCGGCGCGCCAGCCTGTCGGCCAGCGCGATCCTGAGCGGCGGCACGGGCTGGCCGGCACCGGAAAACAGGTGTCGATCGAGGAAGTAAAGGGTCAGACGCAGGCCGTCAACGATCTCGGCGACCTCCACCGCATCCAGCGGCAGGCTGCGGGTCATGAAGCCCGGCAGGGGGAGCAGCCGCCCGGCCCAGGGCGCGCCAGCCGCCCGCGACACCGCCCGGCCGGAGCGGGGAGAGACATGGCTCAGATCCTCGGTCACCCCCGTCAAGGCACAGCTGCCGAGGTCAAGCCCATAGCCCAGATCCGCCAGAAGATCGCGCTCCAGCAGCACGAACGCGGCCGCCCAGACCGTTTCCGGTGCATGTTCGATGGCCGCGATCAGGGCGGCGGTCCGTTCGAAAAGCCCACCGATGCGCAGCCGGTCGGGCAGGCTGCGATCCAGCACCGCCGACAATGCGCCAAGGGCCGTCAGTCTCAAACCGTCGTCGATCAGCCGCCCGGCCGGTTCATCCAGCGCCTCAATCGTATAGCCGCCAAGCTGATCGTCCAGGCGCCCCCGCCAGGTGACCAGCAGCCGGTTGCCCGGCTCGATCGTGCCGCGCATACGCCGCCCTGCCCCGCCGCGAACCAGCCCCTGATGCCGCCCATGACCGTCGGTCAGGGCCGACAGCACGACATCGGCCTCGCCATGGCGACGGGCGGCAAGCACGATGGCCTCCTCGGTCCACTCGATCATCCGGCCTCTCCCGCCGCGTTATCCTCGCCCGCCGTGACATGACGACGAAGCCCCGCCACCAGGGCATCGAAGACGACCCGGCAGCGCGGGGCCCGGCGCAGGTTCTCGTGCATCGCAACCCAGGTGTCCAGCACCAGCCCGTTCACTTCGGGCAGTATGCGGACCAGCTCCGGGCTTCGACGGGCGACGGCCAGCTGGCAGAAGCCAATTCCGGCCCCGGCCCGGATCAGCGCCAGCTGCGCCAGATCATTATCGGTCCTGAGCGCGAAGCGGGCGCGGGTGAACCCGGCCAACCCCTGCGCCGCCGCACCGGCCATGAACCGCCGGACTATGGCGGTTTCGCGGTCGAAGCCGATCAGCCGATGCCGTTCCAGATCCGCCGGCGTGCGTGGCACGCCGTGGCGCTCCAGATAGTCGCGGCGGGCATGCAGCCCCAGCGGCACAAAGCCCACGCGCTGCGCAACCAGCGCCTCCTGCATCGGCGCGACCATGCGCACCGCAATGTCGGCGTCGCGGCGCAGCAGATCTTCCACCGCGTTCGACAGCACGATCTCGATCGTCAGGCCCGGATGGGTCTCCTGCAGGGCGGCCAGAATCGGGGGCAGAACCTCGACCCCGATCACCTCGCTCGCCGTCACCCGTACCGTGCCGGCCACCTCCGCAACCGATGCAGAGGCCGCCCGCAGCAGGGCCGATGCGGTCGCCTGCAGGGTTTCGGCATAGGGGCCGAGTTCGAGTGCCGCCGGCGTCGGCATCAGCCCGTGCAGAGAACGTGTGAAGAGCTGCTGACCGACGGCCTGCTCCAGTGCATCGACATGACGCCCGACCGTCGGCTGGGCCAGCCCCAGATGGCGGGCGGCGGCCGACAGCGACCCTTCCCGCAGAACCGCAAGAAAGGTGCGATACAGATCCCAGCTCGGGTCACCCATGGCCATACATGGAAGTATAGCGGCCATAGGAACCTCGTCAATTTTCTGGCAGCCGGATCGGGGGGATGCTGGGGCCGTCGCCATCAGACGGAGCGAAGAGATGAGCATGAGCGGTCAGGCCCTGATCCTGGGGGCCTCGGGCGGAATCGGTGGAGAGACGGCGCGGCAACTGGTCGAGGCGGGTTGGCAGGTCCGGGCCCTCAGCCGCCGCGCGACCTCGATGCCGGTCACACCGGGCATCACCTGGGTACCGGGTGACGCCATGTCGCCGGACGATGTCCGCAAGGCTGCGGCGGGGTGCAACCTCATCCTGCACGCGGTGAACCCGCCCGGCTATCGCGACTGGCACCGGCTGGTGCTGCCGATGATCGATGCCAGCATCGCCGCCGCCCATGCCGTCGGCGCCACCATTCTGCTGCCCGGCACCATCTATAATTATGGCGCCGATGCCTACCCCATCCTCACCGAAACATCCCCGCAGCACCCCGATACGCCGAAAGGTGCCATCCGCACCGAAATGGAGCGCCGTCTCGAACGGGCGGCAGATAGTGGCGTGCGCAGCATCGTCCTGCGCGCCGGGGACTTCTTCGGGCCCAGGCCCGGCAACAACTGGTTCTCGCAATGCCTGGTACAGCCCGGCGGGCCGGTCCGTCGGATGACCCATCCCGGCCGGCCGGGCATCGGCCATCAATGGACCTATCTGCCTGACATGGCCGCCACCTTTTTGCGCCTGATGG
Organism: Tistrella mobilis; assembly: GCF_039634785.1. NCBI lineage: Bacteria > Pseudomonadati > Pseudomonadota > Alphaproteobacteria > Geminicoccales > Geminicoccaceae > Tistrella > Tistrella mobilis. The sequence goes on from NZ_JBBIAB010000005.1 coordinate 360,529, forward strand.
CGATCCGCGACCGGCTGCCCGCCTTCACCACCCTGCACATGGCGGGTCATTGGGACCCGGACGGCACCGCCATGACCGCGGCAATTGCCCGGGCCGTCGGCCGGCCGGTCAGGACGATCCACCTGCCCTGGCGTTTGCTTGGCCTCGCCGCGCCATTCGTGCCGCTGATCCGCAATCTGCGCGAGATGCGTCATCTGTGGCAGATCCCGATCCGGATGACCAATGACCGGCTGCGGGGGTTGATCGGCGACGAGCCGCACACGCCGCTGGACGAGGCCGTCCGTCGGACCCTGACCGGTCTCGGCTGCCTGCCCCGGGCTCAGACGTCCCAGCCGGGATGGCGATAGATCATCGGCCCGTCATCCTCCTCCTCGGGGCCGCGCTTGGGCGGCGGGGCCGGCTGCGGGGCCGCGTAGAAGCGGGGCTCGCGCCGGTCCCAGGTGGGTTCATAGGGCGAGCGCATCTTCAGCCCGTTCTGGTTCTTATCGGCGTCGCGCATCGCGTTCTGCAACTGCTGGGCCTGTTTCAGGTCCCAGGGCAGAACGTAATAGCGCGGGATATTGCCGCCCTCGGGCTGGATCCAGAGATAAATCCCCTCGCCCTCTCGTATCACGGAACCCAGCACCGTGGCCTCGCCCGCCCCCTTGTCGAGCCATTCCATCGTGATCGGCTTGGGCTGTGACAACAGCGTCGTGAAGCCAAGATAGGCCGCGGGCAGCAGCAAGGCCGTCAGCCCGATGGCGGCCATCCGGACCGGCAGGCGCCGGGGCGCCCAGATCGCAAGCGTCGCAAGCAGGGCAGTGATGCCGGCTGTGGCGGCGAAGACATAGACGACATCGTTCATGCGTCTCTCCTTCCCTCACCCGCGATTGCTGCGCAGGCGCTGATACAGGCTGTTGACGCTGTCCGGCACCAGCCGCGCCTTGTCGTCGAGCCGGAACCGCATCGCAGTGATTTCCTCGCCCTCGCGGTTCAGCGCCACCTCGGTCGCCAGGATCTGCCGGGCCGAAGACTGCTGGTCGCTCTTGACGCTGGCGACGACCTTCACCCGCACGGGCAGCTGCCGGCTCTGATTGCGGAACAGATGGACGTTCACGATGTACTCGCCCGGTGGAATGCCGCGGCTGTACGAGACTTCGTGATTGCTGTCGGTGGCGTCGCCATAGCGGCCCAGATCGTCACGCAGCAGGTTGAAGATCACCCCGCCCTTGTTGGAATAGCCGACCGGCACATCGCCCGGCGCCTTGACCCAGAGGTCGACATCGGTGTCGAGGTCGGCTTCCCACAGCGCCTCGACGATCACATTGCCGGGCGCCGTGACTTCCGCCTGATCCTGTTTGCGCGGCGGGTTGAGATGCGGCAGCAGCAGGATGACCACAGCCACGAAACCGAGCAGGGTGAGCGTGATGACATCGCGAAAGACGGTCCCCGCGCCATCGTCACCATCGGGTTTGAGAGGGTCGTCATACAGCATCGCCTTCACCCCGCGCGACAAGATCCGCGACCAGGGTGACGGTGCCGCCCGCAAGGATCTGATAGTTCAGCCGAAGCCAGATGTGCAGGATGCTGCCGACCAGCGTCGTCCAGAGAGCGATCGCCATGCCGTCGAGCAGCTGGGCGACCATCGGCCCGACCGCCGAGACGTCGGCGACACGGTTCTGATCGACGCCCGACAGCGCCACGATGAAGCCCACCACCGTGCCGATCAGGCCCAGCAGAACCAGGCTGTCGGCGATGTAGCGCACATTGGATGCCCGGGCATAGAGCTTGGCCTTCAACCCTTCGGCCACCACCGGGCGGCGTGCCTCGGGCACGCGGGTCAACGTCGCGAGATAGGCGGCGACCCGGCCGTTCTTTGCCGGCTGGGCGCGCTTCAGATCGTTCAGGCCGTCGCTGATCTGGATGATCCGCCAGGCGCAGAGCGTCAGGCCGACCAGAAACACCGCAAAGATCAGAACCGAGATCCGGCTCGAATCCGAGGCGAGCACCCGGTCGATCCAGCCATGGACCCAGGCCATAGCCAGCCCGGCGGCCGCCACCATGTTCACCAGCAGGAAACGATAGATCAGAAGATAGCGATGATGCATGCAAACCACCCCCTCGGACACGCGCGCCGCGGGCGCGGGTCTGGCCGCGCCATCGGCGTGGGACGGGGGGCGGGATCGGGGGCCGGCCGGGCGTGTCCGGCCCGGCGGGCGCTTGCGCGCACATCACCGGACCGGCAGCCGGATCGGCGCTGCGGGGTCCATGAACCGGACCGGGACCTCTCGCAGGAAACCCGCCCTCCTTTTCAGGAGGTGGTCGGGTACATGCGAGTGATCAAGCCGTTATTGAATGCTGTAACATCAATCCCTTGAGGGGATCCGGTGCGGTCAGCGGGGGTAGTCGAGGTTCATCTCGCGGTAGCGCTCGGGATCGTCGGCCCAGCTTTCGCGGACCTTCACGAACAGGAACAGGTGCACCCGGCGTTCCAGGATCTGCTGCAGTTCCGTCCGCGCTGCGCTGCCGACATGCTTGATCGTCCGCCCGCCGGCGCCGAGCACGATCTTGCGATGGCTCTCGCGCTGGACATAGACCACCTGATCGATCCGGGCGCTGCCGTCCGGCTTCTCGGTCCAGGCTTCGGTCTCCACCGTCAGCGCATAGGGCAGTTCCTCATGCAGGCTCAGGAACAGCTTCTCGCGGACGATCTCGGCGGCCAGGAAGCGGAGCGGCACGTCGCTCGCCTGATCTTCCGGATACATCCACGGCCCCTTGCGGGCGATCGCGGCCAGGGCGTCGGCCAGATCGTCGACGCCAGACCCGTTCTCGGCCGAAATCATAAAGATCCGGTCGAAGATGCCGAGCCCGTCCACCTCTGCCGCCAGCGGCAGAAGCTTCTCGCGCGCCAGCAGGTCGACCTTGTTCAGCACCGCCCAGGCGCGGCGCCCTTCGGCCTTCAACCCGTCCACGATCAGCCGCACATCGTCGGTGATGCCGCGCTTGGCATCGATCATCATCAGCAGCCCGTCGCCGGCATCGCCAGCACCGCTCCAGGCGGCCTGCACCATGGCCTTTTCCAGCCGGCGCTTGGGCCGGAAGATGCCGGGGGTGTCGATGAACACCAGCTGGGCCGGCCCGTGCATCGCGATGCCGACGATCCGGCTGCGGGTGGTCTGCACCTTCGGACTGACGATCGAAACCTTGGAGCCGACCAGACGGTTCACGAGCGTCGACTTGCCCGCATTGGGCGCCCCGATGACCGCGAAGAAGCCGGTCTTCTGCTCGTCGACCGGCACCGAGGCCGGAGCCTCGGGCGGCGGCAGCATGTCGAGGCCGTCGTCTTCGTCCTCGTCGTCGTCATCCCAATCGTCGTCGAGATCGGAGGTGAGCCCGCCTTCATGCAGGTCCTCGTCGCGGATCTCGTCTTCGGCGGGCGTCCCAGGGGTCTTGCCGGGGGTTTCAATCGTCATTTCTGGTCTCCACCGCGCCCCTCGGCGCGGCTCAGCAGGCTTTGGGCCGCGGCCTGCTCGGCAATGCGCTTGGAGGCACCGGTGGCCTCCTCGGCGCCGAGCCGTGCCACCTGGGCACGGACGCGGAAGGACGGGGCGTGATCCGGGCCTTCACGGCCGATCACGGTGTAGACGGGCGCCTCAAGGCCTCGCGCCTGCGCCCATTCCTGGAGCGCGGTCTTCGGGTCCTTGGGCGGACGGAGGTCTTCCTCCATCAGCGGCGCCCAATAGCGTTCGACGAAACGACGGGCGGTATCGAACCCGCCGTCGAGATACAGGGCCGCGATGACCGCTTCGCAGGCATCGGCAAGATTGGCCGGGTTTCTGCGGCCACCGCTGTCGTCCTCGCCGCGCGACAGGCGCAGATAGCGGCCGAGCGACAGCATCTCCGCCACCCGTGCCAGGCTCTCGCGTCGGACCAGGGCTGCGAAACGACGGGCAAGCGCGCCTTCGCTCTCTCCCGGGAAGCGGTGATAGAGCTGGTCGGCCACCGCCAACCCAAGCACCCGGTCGCCCAGGAACTCAAGCCGCTCGTAATTCAGCCGGACCCGGCCGTTGCGATCGCGACCGCCGCCATCGACGCTCGGATGGGTCAGGGCCGCCTCCAGCAACGACGGGTCGTCGAAGTCGTGGCCGATCTCACGCGCGCATTCCGCAAGCGTGGTGGCCTGGCGTTGTTCATCCATGCCGTCGTCCGCGGCCGGCCTCGACCGCCGCCGCCCTCATGCCTCTGGTCTTCTTCACCCGGCTCATCCTCAACCCACGCCGTCCAGCAGGCGCGACCAGCGGATGGCCGACGGCCACTTCCACACCTGCCACCAGGCAGCGCTGTCGTCGATCGAGAAGAACAGCACTTCGGCCCGGCCGATCAGGTTCTCCTCGGGTACGAAGCCCACGGCCGACAGAACACGACTGTCCTGGGAGTTGTCGCGATTGTCGCCCATCGCGAAATAATGCCCGGCCGGAACGGTATAGACCGGCGTGTTGTCCAGCGCGCCATAGGGCGTCTGGTCCAGCGTCTCGTAGGACGGGCCGCCATCGGGCATCGTCTCGACATAGCGCGGGATGCGGATTTCCTGACCGCCCGGGCCCGTCTCGACGAAATCCTCGATCCGGCGCCGTTCCACGGCCGTACCGTTGATGTGCAGGATGCCGTCGATCACCTGGATCCGGTCCCCCGGCAGGCCGACGATGCGCTTGATGTAGTCGACCGAAGGATCGGTCGGCAGGCGGAAGACCGCCACATCGCCGCGCTTCACCGGGCTCGACAGGATCCGGCCCTCGAAGAGCGGCAGGCTGCCCGGAAAGGAGTAGCGGCTGTAGCCGTAACTGTACTTCGACACGAACAGATAGTCGCCGACCAGCAGGGTCGGCTTCATCGACCCGGACGGGATGTTGAACGGTTCGAAGGCGAAGGACCGGATCACCAGGGCGAAGAAGACGGCGATGACCACCGTCTTCACCATCTCGCCGAAACCGCCCGAGCGGTCTTCGGCTGCCCGCGGCTTGCGGTTCCGCGGATTGTCGCCGTCCGTCCGGCTCGTGTCGCGCGTCACGTTGAACTCCCGTCTTGCGCCGAGATATCCGGCACGGCGCTGATGATCACGAGCGCCTGAGCATATGGATATTCGTCGGTCAGCGTCAAATCGATCTTCGGAAGGTACCCCGCCGGAACCAGTTGCGCCAGAAGGCGTTCAGCCCCGCCGGTCAGCTGCAGGGTCGGCCTGCCGCCGGGCAGGTTCACGACGCCGATATCCCGCCAGGCCACACCACGATCGAGCCCGGTTCCCAGCGCCTTGGCCCCCGCTTCCTTGGCGGCGTAACGCTTGGCATAGCTGTCCGCCCGGCGCACACGTCCGTCGGACAGGTTCCGCTCCGTCACCGTAAAGCAGCGCTGCACGAAACGGTCGCCGAAGCGGTCGAGCGTCTTCTCGATCCGCCGGACGTCGACCATGTCGATCCCGGTGCCGATGATCCGCATCATAAGGTCAGTCGGCCCCGCGTGTCGCATGGCGCCGCGCCTGCCGGCGGGCGGCGTCGATCAGCCGGCGGGTATGGCGCACGGCCTCCTCGATACCGATGAACAGCGCTTCGGTGATCAGGAAACGGCCGCAGGTGATGCCCTGGATATGCGGCAGCCCGGCAATCGGCGCCAGCGTCGAATAGTCCAGGGCGTGGCCGGCCTGCAGGCCAAGGCCGATCCCGTGGGCGTGGCTGGCGGCATGGCGGATCTGCTGAAGCAGCGGTGCCCGCAATTCTTCGGCGGCTTCGCCATAGAATGTGGTGTCCAGCTCGATGCCACGAATGCCCGAGGCCTGCACCTGATCGATCGCCTCGATCTCGGGCGCCACCAGCGCCAGCACCGGCACGCCGGCCTCGTGGAGGCTGCTCGCCACCTCGGCCATGCGCACGACGTCGGCCTCGGGTTCGGGCAACAGCATCACCGCCGCGGGGCTGAGCGAGGTAACCCAGGCAACCCGCGCCGGGTCGGGACGCATCTCCAGCGTCAGGGGCACGCGGGCACGTTCGGCGATGCGGCGCACATCATCGGCGGTGATCAGGCCGCTGCCGTCATCAACACGCAGAACCACACTGTCGGCGCCGGCCTTCACGGTCGCCTCGGCCAGCCGCGCCATATCCGGGCGCTGGCCGTCGCCCGCCTGACGAAGCAAGGCTGCATGATTGAGCCGGAGCCCCAGGCGGAGCGGCCCGTCGCCACGCCGGCCGCCATGGGCCTGCAGGGGTGCGGACCAGGCCGCGAGCGGTCGGTTCTGGGTCACTGGCTTGCATTCCTTCTCGTGCTTTGGTGCCGGGGAGACAGGATCCGCCTGGCACCGGAAGCGGCCCCGCGCTCAGGCGAGGCCGCGGCTGCCCGGCTTGACGGCAGGCAGGGCCGCGAGTTCAGGCGGAAGATCGTTCGGGTCATAGCTCGGGACGTCGAGGCCGGTGAGCGACACGAGCGGCACCCCCAGATCGACCTTGCCGGCCGACCGGTCGATCAATGCCGAGGCGGCGACCACGCGCCCGCCGGCCGCCTCGATCGCCGCGATGCACTCCCGGCTCGACTTGCCGGTGGTGACGACGTCTTCGGCCATCAACACCCGCCAGCCCGGTTCGATCGCGAAACCGCGGCGCAGGGTAAAGCTGCCGTCCACCCGTTCGGTGAACATGGCCGGCACGCCAAGCTGGCGAGCGACCTCGTAACCGACGATCACGCCCCCCATGGCCGGCGACACCACGCAGTCGATGCCGCCGCCGGCGATGGTGCCATCGGTCAGCCGCGCATTGATCCGCTCCGCCAGCGCCCGGCACAGCCGCTCGCCCTGGACGGGATGCATCATGACCCGCGCGCACTGCAGATAGCGCGGGCTGCGCAGACCGGAGGACAGGATGAAATGGCCTTCGAGCAGCGCGCCGCAGGCGCGGAACACGTCCAGGACTTCTTCGGTGTCCATGGGTCGGGCGAACTCCGTGATAGGGATGCGTGGAAGCCGCGCATCGCCCGTGCGACACGCGGCCCCGAGGGGTTGGAAACCGGTGGTCAGCCGCGGGCTCGGTCGACCGAATTGATCATCGGATCGGCCCGCAGGGCCGCGATGATATGGGTCAGATGCTTCACGTCATGCACCTCGACATCGACGATCATCTCGAAGAATTCCGAGGTGCGGTTGGTGATCTTGAGATTGGTGATGTTGCCGTAATTCTTGGCGATCATCGTGGTCAGGGCCGCAAGACCACCCGGCTCGTTCGACACCATCACCGCAAGCCGCGCGGTGTGCCCCGCATCACCGGTCGAGCCCGTGTCCCAGGCGACGTCGAGCCAGCGTTCGGGCTCGTCGACATACTGCTCCAGGGTCTCGCAGTCGATGGTATGGATGGTGACACCCTTGCCGGTGGCCACGATGCCGACGATCCGGTCTCCCGGGATCGGATGGCAGCAGCCGGCATAATGCACCGCCATGCCCGGGATCAGACCGCGGATCGGGATGGCGTGGCCGTTGACGCCGCTCTTGCCGCTGCGCATGCGCTTCAGCGGCACGACGTTGCCGGTCTCCCCCTCATCCTTCGGCACACGGGCCTCGGGGAAGACGGTGTCGATGACCTGGCGGGCGGTGATGTCACCCTTGCCCACCGCTGCGTAGAGGTCTTCCAACGTCTTGTGGGTAAAGACCCGCAGCGCCCGGTCCAGCCCCTTTTCGGTCAGCGGCCGCTGTTCCTGACGGAAGGTCTTCTGAAGGATCGCCCGGCCCAGGCTGACATACTGCTCGCGCTCCCGCAGCCGGATAAAGCGGCGGATCCGGGATCGGGCCTTGCCGGTGACGACGAAGCGTTCCCAGGCCGGCGACGGGGTCTGCGCCTTCGAGGTGATGATCTCGATCTGATCGCCGTTCTGCAGCTGGGTGCGCAGCGGCATCATGCGACCGTTGATCTTGGCGCCGACGCAGGTATCGCCGATCTCGGAATGGACCGCATAGGCGAAGTCGATCGGCGTGGCGCCACGTGGCAGCGCGATCAGGTCACCCTTGGGCGAGAAGCAGAAGACCTGATCCTGGAACATCTCGAGCTTGGTATGCTCGAGGAATTCCTCGGGATTCGATGCCTGCTCCAGGATATCGAGCAGGCCGCGGATCCAGCGATACTGCCGGCCTTCGTGGCCGCCACTCTCCTGCTTGTAGAGCCAGTGGGCGGCGACGCCGTACTCCGCAACCTCGTGCATCTCGCGGGTGCGGATCTGAATCTCGATCCGCTGGCGTTCCGGCCCGATGACGGTGGTGTGCAGCGAGCGATAGCCGTTGGGCTTGGCGTTGCTGATGAAATCCTTGAACCGCCCCGGGACCATGCGATACGCGCCGTGAACGGCCCCCAGAACGGCATAACAGTCCCGGATGCTGTCAACGGTCACACGGAAGGCCATGATGTCCGACAGCTGCTCGAACACCACATTCTTGCGCTGCATCTTGCGCCAGATCGAATAGGGCCGCTTTTCGCGCCCGTAGATCTCGGCGCCGATACCGGTCTCCGCGATCACCGCCTTCAGTTCGGCGACGATCCGGGCCACAAGCTCGGACCCGTTCTCCCGCAGGAAGGACAGCCGCTTCAGGATCGAGTCCCGCGCATCGCCGTGCAGTTCCTTGAAGGCCAGGTCGTCCAGCTCGTCCTTGATCGCCTGCATGCCGATACGCTCGGCCAGCGGAGCGTAGATCTCGAGCGTTTCCAGCGCGATCCGCCGGCGCTTTTCCGGCTTGGCGATATAGTGCAGCGTCCGCATATTGTGCAGCCGGTCGGCCAGCTTGACCAGCAGCACGCGGATATCGTCGGACATGGCCAGAAGCAGCTTGCGGAAATTTTCCGCCTGCTTGGCCTGTTCCGATTGCAGTTCGATCTTGGACAGTTTGGTGACGCCGTCGACCAGCCGGGCGACTTCGCCCCCGAAGATCTGCTCGATCTCGTCAAGCGTCGCGGGCGTGTCTTCGATCGTGTCGTGCAGCAATGCCGTCACGATTGACCGGCTGTCGAGCTTCAACTCGGTCAGGATGCCGGCAACTTCAAGCGGATGGAGGAAATAGGGATCGCCCGATGCACGCTTCTGGCTGCCGTGCATCTTCATTGCGTAGACATAGGCGCGGTTCAGCGCCGTTTCGTCCACATCCGGGTCATAGGCCTTGACCCGCTCCACCAGCTCGTATTGCCTGATCACCGAACAGCGTCACCCGCATGGCAGGACGCCACATCTTCGCACGTCGCCGGCCAGGCCCGCGCGGGACCGGTCCGTCGACGGAAGCCGTGGCCCCCGTATGACCGGCCTTCCAAGCGAAACCCGTGCGCGGCCGGCCGGCCCGGCCGCTGCTGGGTTGCGACGCAGATGCCCCGAAGCCGATGCCCCGAGCCCCGGAACGGATCAGTCGTCCTCGGGGTCGGCATCCTCGAAGCGCGGGGCACCAAAGCCGTCGCCGTCTTCCTCCGACACCGACAGCGATCCGCCGCCCGCCAGTTCATCCTCGGCCAGCTGACGGCTGGCGATCGAGGCGACCTCGCCGATGGCATCGAGGATGTCCTCGTCCGGCTCGTCGACCTCGGGAACGCGCTGATGGGTCTGCACCAGCTGCCGCGAGACGGTATCGAGATCGATGGTCTCGTCGGCAATCTCGCGCAGGGCGACGACGGGGTTCTTGTCGTTGTCGCGGTCGACGGTCAGTGCCGCACCCGACGAGATCTCGCGGGCACGCTGAGCGGCCATCAGCACCAGATCGAACCGGTTGGGGACAAGACGGACGCAATCTTCGACGGTGACGCGGGCCATGGCTGGTTGCTCCGATGACTTTTAGAGTCGCTCAAAAAAGGTATGACGACGGAGAAGCGACCGCAAGGCCGTACTCCCGCGTCGGGCGCGGAACACTATGACACGACTATGCGGAAGTCAAAGCCTCGCCGCCGGAATCCGGGGCTTCCTCCATGCACGGACGGATGATCTGCCCTGCAGGCAACGCGGCAATCAGCTCTTCGACCGACCGGTCCAGGGTCGGATGACGCCAGCCCGGCGCCACATCGGCAAGCGGCAGCAGAACGAAGGCACGCTCATGCATCCGCGGATGCGGCAGTTCCGGGTCCGGCGCCCCGCCCATGGTCTGAACCGGGGCACCCGGCACGATGGGGACCGCTGCGATCCGGGGGCGACGGACCATGCCGCCATGGTCTATAATGTCCAGATCCAGCGGCCGCGACTCCCAACGCTGGCGACGCACCCTGCCGAACGCCGCCTCGATCGCATGCAGCCGCTCCAGGGCCTCGACCGGCTCCAGTGCCGTTTCGGCATGCACGACACCGTTTACGTACCACGGCCCGCCATTGTCCGGCAGCGGCGGGCTTTCGTACCAGCGCGACACGCCGATCACATCAAAGCCCATCTCCCCAAGTCGCACCACCGCAGCCTGACAAGCAGCGCGCGGCATTCTACCTTCGGCATCCGGGAGATTGGCGCCAACTGCGATAAATATCGTGTCTTTACGCAATTCCATCATGATCGGACGTGTTCCGTCTTGTAATCTGGGGCCATGAGGGATTAAGTACGTCGCGCCGGCGGATGATCCGATACGCGACCCAACCGGCCTCTCCTGACGACGACCCATAGGCGAATTCTGGGGAAAGATATACTCATGCCACGGTCCATCGACAGTATTTTCCACGAAGGCGAGCGTGTTGCGCTGTTCATCGACGGCGCCAACCTTTACGGTGCGGCCCGCAGCCTCAGCTTCGACATCGACTATCGCCGGCTGCTGGATTACTTCCGGTCACGCGCTTACGTGGTGCGTGCCTTCTACTACACCGCCCTGCTGGACGAGCAGGACTATTCGCCGATCCGGCCGCTGGTCGACTGGCTGGACTATAACGGCTACACCATGGTCACCAAGCCGGCGAAGGAATTCACCGACGCCACCGGCCGCCGCCGGGTGCGCGGTGACATGGATGTCGAGCTGACGGTCGACGCCATGGAAATGGCCGATCATGTGGATCACATCGTGATTTTCTCGGGCGACGGCGACTTCCGCCGCCTGGTCGAGGCGATCCAGCGCCGCGGCGTGCGTGTGACCGTGGTCGGAACCATCCGCACCCAGCCGCCGATGGTTGCCGACGAACTGCGCCGCCAGGCCGACGTCTTCCTCGACCTCAAGGATCTGGAGCCGGTGATCGCCCGCTCGCGCGCCGAGGCCGAGGCCGGCCGTCAGCGCGGCGAGCGTCGTCGCAAGCTGATGGAGGACACCCCCCTCCCCACCTCGGAGCCGGAGCCCGAGGACGAGGATCTGGAGGATGACGAGGATTACGAGGACGACGACTACGAGGATGATGACGACTACGAGGACGACGAGGATTACGAGGACGAGGACGAAGAGGACGAGCCGGCCCCGGCACCTGCGAAGCCCGCGCCCGCGCCCGCGCCGGCACCGGTGAAGCCCCGCACGCCGCCGCGTCGCAAGAGCTGATCCGTCCGTGAACGCCGGCCTCTGATCCTGGACGCCGTCCCGGTCAACGATGTCACGCCACCCGCGCGGAGAACCGCCGGGTGGCGTCGTCGTTCGGGGCCCTCGTCGTTCCCCGCCCTCGTCGTTCCCTGCCCTCGTCGTTCCCTGGCCATCGTCACGTCGCCGCCGTCTTCGTAATGGATGCTCCCATGCCGCCAGCCATTGCCGCCCCCCTGCTTATGGTTCCGGATCCGGACTGCCCGCTCTGCCCCCGCCTCGCCGCCTGGCGGGCCGAACGGCAGGTCAGCGAACCGGATTGGCACAACGGGCCGGTGCCGGCTTTCGGCCCGCTGTCGGCACGCCTGCTGGTCGTGGGGCTGGCGCCGGGGCTGCGGGGCGCCAACCGCACGGGACGCCCCTTCACCGGCGATTATGCCGGCGACCTGCTCTACCCGACCCTGATCGACCACGGCTTCATCCGCGGCCGGTTCGACCGCAGGCCCGATGACGGTCTGGAGCCGGTCGACTGCCGGATCACCAATGCCGTGCGGTGCGTGCCGCCCGAGAACAAGCCGACACCTGCCGAGGCAAATACCTGCCGGCCGTTCCTGGTGTCTGAAATCGGGGCGATGACCGGGCTGCAGGTCATCCTGGCACTGGGGCGCATCGCCCATGATGCCGTGCTGCGGACCCTGGGCAGGCGGCTGGCCGATCACCCCTTCAGCCATGGCGCGCTGCACGCGCTGGCACCGGCACCGTCCGGAAAAAAGGCCGCGTCTCCCGTGACGCGGCCCCTGCTGCTGGCGGATAGTTTCCATTGTTCACGCTATAACGTGAACACGGGTCGGCTTACGGCCGAGATGTTCGATGCTGTCCTGGCGGAAATCCGCCGTCGCCTGCCTGCCGCGGAAGGCCTTGTTCAGGAATAGCGTTCTTCCTCGAACGGATCGGCGTAGTTGTGATAGCCGCGGACTTCCCAGAAGCCCGGCTGATCGGTCTCAGAAAACTCGATCCGGCGAATCCACTTGGCGCTCTTCCAGAAATAGCGCTTGGGCACGACAAGGCGCACCGGCCCGCCATGCTCGCGGGTCAGCGGCTCACCCTGCCAGGCATGGGCAAGCAGAACGTCATCGTCCGCGAAGCCGTCGAGGTCGAGATTGGTGGTGTAGCCGTCATAGGAATGCAGCAGCACGAACCGCGCCTCGGGCTTGGGCTGCACCAGATCCATCAGAGCGAAGGCCGACACGCCGTCCCAGTCGTTGTCATAGCGCGACCAGGTCGTGACGCAATGAATGTCGGACCGCATCCGCACCTGCGGCAAGGCCTGGAAATCGGCCCAGCGCAAGGTGACCGGGTTCTCGACCGCACCTGCGACCGTCAGCTCCCAGTCGCCCGGCCGGATCTCCGGCTGGATCCCCAGGTCGAGAACCGGGAAGTTGGTGACGAGTCGCTGGCCGGCCGGCAGGCGCTCGGCCTCGGGCCGGGGCCCGGTGCGACCGCTCAGCCCGCGGCCTTCCGCCGCCCATTTCCGCTTGGTATCGATCAGCTTGCGACGGACCTGACCAAGCAGGCCATCCTCGTCGCCGCTCGTGCGGTCTCCACCGGTCTTGCGGTCGTCACTGGCCATGACCTTACCCCTTCTCGCGCATCAGCCGGCCCTTCTGGCGGTCCCAGTCGCGGTCACGTTCGGTCGCGCGCTTGTCGTGCAGCTTCTTGCCCTTGGCCAGGCCCAGCTTCAGCTTGGCCATGCCCTTGTCGTTGAAATAGAGCACCAGCGGCACGATGGTAACCCCCTCCCGCTTGATCAGACCGAAGAGCCGGTTGATCTCCTTGCGGTGCAGAAGGAGTTTGCGCTTGCGGCGGGGTTCGTGATTGAAGCGGTTGCCGCCGCCGTATTCAGGGATGTTCGCGTTGATCAGCCAGGCTTCGTTGCTTTCCACCGAAGCATAGCTTTCCGCGATGTTGCACTTGCCACCGCGCAGGCTCTTCACCTCGGTGCCGGTCAGCACAAGACCCGCCTCGACCGTATCCTCGATGAAATAGTCGAAGCGTGCCTTGCGATTGACGGCGACGTCGCCGTGACTGATCAAGCCGCTTTTGCGGGCCATGGGATTCCTCGGGCTTCAGGCCCCCTTGGATGTCGGGCCTCGGGCGTCGTGCCGGCTCAGTTGCCGATACGCGACGGGCCGACCGGCTCCAGGCCGGTACGGGCGATGGCGGCGTCGAGCACACGTTCGGTGCCGGGCGTCACCGGCACCAGCGGCAGACGGATCTCGGCTTCGCAGAGCCCCAGCTTCGCCGCGACATACTTCACCGGCGACGGGCTGGTCTCGGTGAACAGCGCACGATGCAGCGGCATCAGCCGCTCGTGGATCTCAAGCGCGGTCCTGGCATCGCCCGCCCGCCAGGCCGCCTGCATCTCGGCACAGAGCCTGGGCGCGATATTGGCGGTCACCGAGATGCAGCCATGGCCGCCATTGGCCAGGAAGGCCAGCGCCGTGCCGTCTTCTCCCGACAGCTGAACGAACTCGGTGCCGATGGTCTGGCGCACCGCCAGCGGCCGCACCAGATCGGCGGTCGCATCCTTCACGCCGCGGATATTCGGCAGTTCGGCAAGCCGGGCCATGGTATCGACGGTCATGTCGATCACGGAACGGCCGGGGATGTTGTAGATGAAGATCGGCAGCGAGGTGCTTTCGGCCACCGCCCTGAAATGGGCGTAGAGGCCGGCCTGGGTCGGCTTGTTGTAATAGGGCGTCACCACCAGCAGCGCATCGGCGCCGGCCTTCTCCGCATGGATCGCCAGCTTCTGCGCTTCATGGGTGGAGTTCGAGCCGGCACCCGCGATGACCGGCACCCGGCCGGCTGCGGCCTCGATGCAGATCTCGGTGACCCGCATATGCTCGTCATGCGACAGGGTGGGCGATTCGCCGGTGGTGCCGCAGGGCACAAGGCCGTCGCTGCCTTCGCGGATCAGCCAGTCCACGAACGACGCATAGGCTTTCTCGTCGACCTTGCCGTCCTTGAACGGGGTCAGCGTGGCGACGATAGAGCCGTGGAAGCGTTCGGCGTTCATGGGGGTCCGTCCTCGAAGCGGAAGGCGTCAAGCCTGATTGGGCGGCGACTGGCCTTTGCGGGGTCAAGATCCCGGTCGATGGCGGCTCCGGTTTGTTCCGGGCGCGCGCAGCCGGGCGTTCGGGTCCGGCCGTGACCCGCGGGTTGTGACGGGTCATCGGCAGGTCCGCGCAACATAGCCCCGCCGGCAGGCTTCGACAAGGCGCGCGGCAGCCGGATCTGCCCGAATTCCTTTCAATCTGCGGCCAGGTCGGCACCCGGCAGGGGAATCGGGTGAAAGTTTTTTAAGCAGCGATAAGGCTTGCGAGGAAGTCGTCGTCCCAAGCGGCGACCTTGCGTCGGAGGCGTAGGGAGTCCTTTCCCGGTGCTTGTCGCAGCAGGTTATGAGCCATGTGCTTCAGGGTTGTGAAGTTGGCTGGGGCGTTTTGGGTACGC